>NZ_JAVJAN010000039.1:0-32894 GCF_031344075.1 Clostridium aquiflavi | reverse complement strand
TGCTTGTCTCAATTTTATATTGGGAGCAAGCTAAAATGGGACTATACTCATTTTAGCATTCCTAAGTTCAATTACTCAGTCCAATTTACTTATGTATATATCAACACTTTGCTAAAACATAGCCTAAAATTTAAAAAGCTCAAAAGATAAAATTTATTTAAAATTCATTTTATCCTTTGGGCTTTTTATTTGTATTTATAAAATATAGTATTAATTTTCTTGTTAGTTTGTTCTTATTATTTAATTTATCTTATCCAAGCTCCATTAGAACCTAGTCTATATCCATTAACAGTTGTATTACTAACCATTGCGCCTGAATAATCTAGATAATACCATGTACCTCTATCATCTACCCATCCAGTTAACATTTTTCCGTCATCTCTTAAGTAATACCATGAACCCTTTATATTTTGCCATCCTGTTGCCATATCACCATTATAGTTTAAGTAATACCATGAACCATTTGGATTAATCCATCCTCTTTGCATCATTCCAGTATAGTCCATAAAGTACCATCTGCCATTAATGAAGTTCCATCCAATAACTTTGTTTCCACCTAAAACATATTGCCAATTTCCATTGTTAATCATGCTCCATCCTTCATTAAAAGATGTTGTAGTTAAAAGTTGTGTTTCACTTAAAACATAATCTGAACAATGAGTTATCGTAAATGTTACTCTATCATCTTTTACTTTAACATTTGATGATACTAATTCTAATGATTTGGTATCCTTATTATAATAATAGACATACATATTTTTTCCATCATATTTTGAACCTATTTTAGCTTCAATTTTTGCTTTACCAGGTAACTTACCATCATAATTAAAATATAAATTAACTACATTTGCGCCATTTAAAATTTTTTTGATTTCTGATTCATTAGGAGATGTTGTTTCAATAGTTGTATCTAATTTACTATCCATATCTGAAACATTCTTAATATCCTCTCCATCAAAAGTCCAAGTATAATCGTCGCCTTCAAGAACTAAAGTCTTGTCATCATTATCTTTTAAACATTTAAAAACATCTTTTTCTACCTTAGGATAATCCGAAACATCATAAGATACACTATCAGCTCGTGAATCCTCAATTTTATCACTTATTCTATCAGTATCAGCAGTGCTTCCAGATCCTTTACTTGATGAACTGTGATGAGATCTTGAAGATTTTTTTTCATCAATACTACTTGTTCTATCATCAACTTCTATTATTTCACCCTTTATATTAACCCTTGCTATTACTTTTATATACTTATCTTCATCTCTATTAGCCAATTTGTAATCCTTACTATGCTCACCAGATATACTATTAAAATCTTTATCTCTGTGTTTAGATCTATACCATTGATACTCTACACTAGTTACTGGAACAATTTTACCATTCTCATAAGCTGTTACATTAGCTTCTAAAGTCTTACCTACCTTTTCAGTACCTGAAATTGATACTTTTGCTTCTTTCACCACTTTCGGTATTTCTATTTGTCTTTGAACTACTACATTTAATGAAGTCTTAGCAACAGTTTGCCCTTTTTCATCAAGCCAATCATATTTATATGTGTTAATATTCTTCTCTTTAGGTGTCCAAACATCACCACTCTTAGTTGCTATTGGTATATATTTAATATATCTTCCATCCTTTATCTCATTTGAATCAGATGATAATACATATTCTTTATTCAAAGATAAATCTCTTATTTTTGAAGGTTTAACTTGAATACCTGCTGGAGTAGTAAATTTCAATCCAATATAAGCGGTATTAGCAGTCAAATCACTGCTTCCCTTTAATTCATCTAAAGTCTTAGTAAACTTATTAGGTAAAGTAATTGTCACAGCACCTGATGTTGTCGTATCTACATCTATTCCTATAGCCTTATAAGCATCTTTATTTTTAGTTGTTTCTATAGATTGATTAGCTTCCTTCTCTTCATTATTAATCTCACTAGCATAAGCTTTAACATTAATACCTGAAAAATTTGGTACAATTCCTCCTGCTTGCATTCCAGTTATAGCTGCAAGAACTATTGCCATAGTCTTTGCATGCATATTTCTTTTCATTATAATATCTCCCCTTGTCTTTTCTTACCCCTAATGTGTAATTTTTTTGTATATGTATAAATCAAAATAGTAAGTTTAATAATACTTAATAGTTTAATTCTACACACTTTATATATAATTATAACATTAATGGGAAATTTTTTCACATTGCCTATTAAAAGCATAGTATTCATTAAGCGACTATTTAATTTGGATGTTATGTTTTAAATAGGTGTTCATATATGCAATGAGCAAAACGGTATTACAACTTAACTATACTCATTTTAGTATTCCTAAGTTCAAATACTCAGTCAACTTTACTTATGTATATATAAACACTCTACCCCAAAATAGTCTTTATATAAAATAATTAAATATTAAATAGAGGAAAAAAAACAAAAAAATAGAATAGATATATTATATATGGAATTTATTGGAAATAAGGAGGCTTTTATATGTTAAAAAACAAAAAGAAATTCTTAATGTCTATGGTGCTAAGTTTTGTACTTATGTCTTCATCTGTACCAGCTTTAGCTGCTACAACCACCGAACAAGATAAAAATGCTAATCAACAAATTACTACAGAGTACTGTGATAATTTAAAAGATTTAAATGAACAATTAGTTATGGGGGTAGCTTGGATGCAATCATCAGCTGAATATAGAGCATTATGTTATCAGGCTTATAATACTGGTCAAATCATTGTAGATCAAGAATCTTCAAAATTTAAACAAGGAGATAAACCTCTAGCTATAATTACAGATTGCGATGAAGCTGTTATTGATAACAATGAATATGAAGCTGGATTAATAGGAGAAAATAGAGCTTTTAGTGATGAAACTTGGGGGCAATGGGTAAATCATGCTGACGCTAAGGCTATGCCTGGTGCAAAAGAATTTTTAAATTATGCAAATAATAAAGGTGTCGAAATATTCTATGTAACAGGTAGAAAGGAAAAAACTGAACTTGATGGAACAATGAAAAATCTTCAAAAATTAGGATATCCCTGTGTAGATCAAAAGCATATGCGTTTAAAAACTGATAGTAGTAACAAACAACCTAGAATGGATGAAATAGTTAAAGATTATAATGTAATAATCTACATGGGAGATGATGCTGGAGATTTCCCTATTAATTCATATGGTAAGGATGTAAAAGATAGAAATCAATTAGTTGATGTAAATAAAAACAACTTCGGAGCTCACTTTATAATTTTACCAAATCCAGTATATGGACATTGGGAAAGTGCACTAGATAAGGATTATTTTAAGCTAAGTCCTGCTGAAAAAGATAAAGTAAGAAAATCATATTTAAAAACTTGGACACCTAGTGATACTAACAAATAAATATTTTAATTTGACCATAAAGTAAAGTTAACAATCCTTTACTTTATGGTTATTTTTAGTTTATCCTGTTAATTTTATGTACATTTTAATTAAATATGTCTAAACTATTACAATTTATAAATCATTTTCATTTTTGAATAATATTCTATTAATTTAAAGTACACATACTTATTAATTACAAATATGGATAATAGTATTGACGAATAAAATAAAATTGTTTATACTATATATCATAGTATAATGATACGAATTAAAAGCAATGATTAGAAAAGTAGATATTTATACTTTATACAGAGAGAGTCTTATTTGCTGGAAGAGACTTTAAAGTAACTTATCAATGAGTGCATCTATGAGCTATTTTCTCCAAAAGCTAGAGCTAAGTAGAGAAAATCGGTTAAACACCCGTTATAGTGTTAAGATATGTTTGTATCTATTTAAAACGAGTTGTATGTATTTTAATATACATATAAACAGAGTGGGACCGCGGAGTATATAACTTCTGCCTCTGTAATTAAGAGGTAGGAGTTTTTTTATTCTTTAGAAAATTATATTTTTTTAAAAAAACTTTCAGATAACTGAAATATTAATGTAATTAAAGGTTAAGAAATTAATCCTAAAGATAAAAAATAATACTATGCTGCACCATTATTCCTACACTACGTTTTGAAAGGGTGTATGGCTAAAAAAAATCGACAGCTCCAAAGTCGCTTTGGCGATTTTTTTATATACATAATTATTAAAAGGGGGATTTTACAATGAAAAAACTTTTTAACAACTTTATTTTCAAATTAATTATAGCTGTAATAATAGGTATTTTAATAGGAACTTATTCTAGTAATAATTTTATTCAAATTATATCTACTATTAAGTACGTGCTTGGGCAAATAATATTCTTTTCAATACCATTAATTATAATAGGTTTTATTGCACCATCCATTGCAAAACTTAAAGGAAATGCTAGTAAATTACTAAGTTATGCAGTACTAATAGCATATTCATCATCTGTATTTGCAGCACTTTTTTCTATGTTTGCAGGATATAATATAATACCTAAATTATCAATAATTTCTAATAATACTGTAACAAAAGAATTGCCAGACTTGCTTTTCAAACTTGATATACCACCAATCATGAGTGTTATGAGTGCATTAGTCCTAGCATTATTCTTAGGACTTGCAACAGCATGGACTAAATCTGATTTAGTTGAGAAATTATTGGAACAATTTCAAAATATAATATTAAGTATTGTTGAAAGAATTATAATTCCTATACTTCCTTTATTCATTGCCACAAATTTTGCATGTTTAGCTTATGAAGGTGGTATAAGCAAGCAATTACCTATTTTCTTTAAAGTTATAATTATAGTAATTATCGGACACTTTATTTGGCTTACTGTTCTATATTCAATTGCTGGAATAGTGTCAAAAGAGAACCCTTGGGAAGTTGTTAAAAATTATGGTCCAGCTTATCTTACTGCAGTTGGTACGATGTCAAGTGCTGCAACATTACCTGTTGCATTAAAATGTGCTAAAAAATCTAAAGTTTTAAGAAAAGATATCGCAGATTTTGCTATACCTTTATGTGCAAACATACATTTATGTGGATCAGTTTTAACAGAAGTATTCTTTATAATGACAGTTTCACAACTTTTATATGGAAAATTACCTAATCTTTCAACTATGATTTTATTTATAGTGTTACTTGGAATATTTGCAATTGGAGCGCCTGGTGTTCCTGGCGGAACTGTTATGGCTTCATTAGGCCTTATTACAGGTGTACTTGGATTTACTGAAGCTGGAACAGCTCTTATATTAACTATATTTGCGCTTCAAGATAGTTTTGGAACAGCTTGTAATGTAACTGGGGATGGCGCTATTGCGTTGATGCTTACAAGAGTAAAAGATAAGTAGTAATTCTAATAATGTTGTATAAAAGGGACAATAAAAATAAACATGGTTATTTTTATTGTCCCTTTTAGAATATAAAATTCTAAGGCTAGTGTATAGCTTTCTTTTTATAGCTTTTTCCAGTTCCTTCAACACTTGAAATTGTAATTAATGCTTCTTCATCAAATCCATGTACAATTTTTTTTAATTTTGCTACCTCAAGCCTTGATAAAACTACATATATAACATCTGTCTTATTACCACTATAAGCACCTTTTCCATCTAAAAATGTAATTCCCCTTCCAAGTCTTGCTATTATCGCATCAGAAATTTCCTTATTTTTTTCAGATACAATAATTACTGCCTTTGACTCATTAAGTCCTTCAACAGTAATATCTATTGTTTTAAAAGCAATAAAATAAGCTATTAAAGAATACATTGCTCTATCCCATCCAAATATAAAACCAGAGCTTCCCAATATAAAAAAATTAAAGAACATAACTATTTCACCAATAGAAAATATACTTCTTTTTTCTATTATTATCGCAACAATTTCAGTCCCATCTAATGATCCACCATTCCTTATTATTAGCCCTACTCCTACTCCCATTATAATTCCGCCAAATATGGTTGCCAAAAGTATATCCTGTGTTATGCCAGGAACAGGATGAAGTAGTGTTACTCCAGTTGATAAACATATTACTGAAAATATAGTTGAAAGAGCAAATGTCTTTCCAATTTGCTTATAACCTACAATAACAAATGGCAAATTAAATACAAATATAAATATTCCTAGTTCAGCTTTTGTTAAATGACTTGCCATAATGGATATTCCTGTCATACCACCATCAATTATATTGTTAGGTATTAAAAATATCTCAAGACCTATCGATACTAAAATTGAACCTAATATCATAAAAAAAATTCTACTTATAATACTTAAAACATTATTATATTTATTTTTCATAATAGATACTCCTTATATTTATTGATATGTTCTATAAACTAGATTCTCATACCAAATAAAACATGATGTAATTTTACTTAAAAATGTCTTAAATCAAATTATTGGTTTTTATTTTTCTATCCTCTTATTATAAACTACATTACTTTAATTATAACATATTCCTTAAATGCCACATTATTTAGTTTTCAATGAACAACTTAGAATGTTGTAAGTTGCGTAAACTTATCAAAGACAAAAAAAGATTTAGGTCTTTAAGAACAATGATTTTATTCCTATTTTTTAGAATTACATGACAAAAAATATCACACTTTCAATTCTAAATAATGTGATATTTCATTCTGTTATTTATATATTTTAATATTCTATTTATTTAAAGAATCAATATATTCTTTTAACTCTTTTAATCCAAGTCCAGTAGCAATTCTATATTTTTTTAATGTTTATTGCCTTTTATCATGTCATTTTGGACTAGTATTATATCACCTAAAAATAACAATATTAAATTGATTACTATAGTTAATTGTAGTATTGCGAAATAAAAAATATCACATATTCAATTCTGAATAGTACGGTATCTACTTTATATTTTATTTTCGTAATACATGAATGTTGTGCGATAATAATACTGTAAATTAATCATTTCTTTTGAACAATGTAATGATTAAGAATTAACTAACTAAAAGTGCTAACAATATAGCCATACAGATTGTCCCAATTAATGCAAAAATATTAAGAATTTTATTTGTTTTAAAATCTGTTTTTAATAATCTACGAAAAACAAGATAAATTGCAATTCCAATTATTCCTCCAAGAGTATTTCCTATAAGGTCAGTTATATCTGATGCACCTACTGCAAATATAAACTGTACTACTTCATAAAGTAAACTTACACTTGCTATTGGCACAACTTTCTTTAAGAAAGACCAATCGTTTTTCAACATACTAACATAAATTCCAAATGGAACAAATACAAGTATGTTATCATATATTTCTGATAATTCAATCCTGCTATTCACTATTACCGATTCATGAAATGGAATTAAGTTAATACTTCGCCAATGGTCTAATTCTTGAATTGAAAATTGCATTTTAAATATTATAATCCAAGTTAATATCAGTAAATACACTACCAGTAAGCAAGTTGTTAGTAATTGTTGCTTTGATTCTTTATTTTCCATATGTACCCCCATAACATTTTTTATTATTCTAATTGATTTATACTTAAATATAATGTAATTATTAAATCATTCTCCATTTTTTAGTTTACTATTATAATATTAATATTGACTTAAAAATATCTTAATAATTACACAATAATTTATATATTGTGGATTATATACACGCTTTAAGTATTGTTTTGCCTAAAGAAGAATCCTTATAAAAAATTAATAATGTCAATCTTCTTAAAAAACTCTGCTCCTTTACATTATTAACTTTTTTTATGATACAATCTTGCCTTGCAAAACAGAGAAAATGATAAAAGAAAAGATAATTTAGAGGTGGCCGTTGGGGTAGTATATTAATACATGATAGCACTGGTTAAAATACGTTAAATTTAGTGCTATAAATTTAACGTATTTTATCAAGTGCGACCTTTAAAGAACTATATTTGAAATTAAATTATATTACAGCATTATCATAACTGATTCTAACTTTTTTCGTGATAAATTATCCTCAATCATTTCTTCTAATGATGAATATATTAATGTCTTATATCCATTTCCAGTATAAAGTTTACCACTTCTGCCTATATAAATTTCTAAAGGATAATAGTATCCAACAGTGCCCACTAATAATATATTTTCATTAGCAACTTTTTTTACTTTTAATTCATCTTTTCTAAAAAAATGTGGATATATTTTAAACTCAAAATCTGCTGAATAACATGGATACTTTATTCCATCTTCAACATCTAAATACCATTTAGTAGCTAATCCATAGTATTTTTCATAGAATTCTCTTGCTGCCAGAAATAATTCAGTGCCATTTTTTTTATAAAATTTTTCTATCTTTGATATATCAACGTTTCTTCCTTCATATAATCCCGCCATACTAAGCATTATTTGTACCTTTTCATGTATATTACCATTCAGAAGTACTCTTTCATTAATTAGCATATTATTTTTATTTTCAAACCAAGATTTACATTTAAATTCATTCCAACAAAACTCTATTCCAGAGCATTTAAAACTTAATTGACTATCTATTAATTCTTCTCCATAGATCCCTAAGATTGTAATGATATTAATATCAAGATTATATACAATATCATACACTTTATATGTATTATGCTCATTAAGTTTAATATCTGGTGTAACAGTCTTTATACATATATTTTTAAATACATTATTTGAATCAAAATTCACTTTTGCATAATACAAATATAATACTGCCTCACCTGTATGCATACTTACATTATACGAATTATTTTTATTTTCTTTTCTTACATCAAATCCACTAGAAAAATAAATTGCGATATAATTTTTATTTATTGCAATTCTATCAATAGTGTTCATTTCCAATATTATCGTTTTATACTCATAAGAAGTATACTTCCAATTACTATTATTGTTATACATTAATTTTATCTCCTTAAACATCTAATCAAATAAATATTTTATCATTTACGGTGTGATTCATTATATCTTTAGGTTTATTCATAATATAGTTATTACTTTAAGTACTATCATAATGTTATCCTAGAATAAATATCTCTTATATACTTCTTCAAACAAACTAATTTTCTAGTTTACTTCTTAACTTCCCATTATAGACATTATTTATAACATAACTTTTATTTTATATTTTAGATCTTATTATATCATATATGTTAATTTTACCATTATTAAAAAAATTTTACATTCCCTCATAAAGAATTCCTATGTATAAATTCAAGGCTTGTACATGAGGATTTTCATATATAATATTTCCAAAAAAACTTATATAAGATAGTTTTTAACTTCTATAAACTCACTATCTAAAGTGCTGTTTTGCTCCCTAAAATATAAGTCCACTTATAAAAACATTATTTATAAAAAATAATTTCTATTATTAAACACAAGGCACTCTACGCTAACGATTAATTTTCTTACATATAATTCATCAATTTAACACTCTTTTATATAAAATTTCATAATATACAACAGAAAGACTTTAGGCTCAATAAAAAATGACTTAGTTTAAATAGTTAAGTCTTTTTTAGCCTAATCATTACTTTATAGGAGATGCAATTTAATGAAAAAAGGTTTAAAGCTTTTACTTTCTTTAACTGTAATTCTTACTTTGGCTACTTCTTTAATTGCTTGTAATTCTAAGAGTTCTTCTAAAACTACTGGTGAAGATGCAAAAGTTACTGTTCGTTTAAATGAAGTTACTCGTTCTGTTTTTTATGGACCTATGTATGTTGCAATTAGTGAGGGCTTCTTTGATAAGGAGGGAATTACCATAGATTTAGCAACTGGACAAGGCGCTGATAAAGTTATGCAAGCTGTATTAAGTAACAATGCTGATATCGGATTCTGTGGTCCTGAACAAGTAATTTATATTAATAATCAGGGAAGAGAAGATTATCCTGTAGTCTTTGCTGGGCTTACACAAAAAGATGGCTCTTTCTTAGTAGGAAGAAATAAAGAAGCAAACTTTGATTGGAATACATTAAGAGGAAAAGAAGTTATTGGTGGAAGACCTGGTGGAGTACCTGCTATGGCTTTAGAGTACGCTATGAAAAATAATAATATAAATCCAAAAACTGATGTTAATATGGTAACAAATATAGACTTTGCTGCTACTTCTGGAGCATTCAAAGGTGGTACTGGCGATTATGTAGCATTATTTGAACCTACTGCTTCAATGCTTGAAAAAGAAGGTAGTGGATGTATCTTAGCATCTGTTGGTGAAAATTCTGGAGTTATTCCTTATACTTGTTTCTTTGCAACTAAGTCTTACCTAGACAATAATAAGGACGTAATAGAAAAATTCACAAAAGCTATGTATAGGGGTCAACAATGGTATTTTTCTCATACTCCTGAAGAAATAGCTGACTCAATAATTCAATTTTTCCCTGGAACCGACAGAGATATAATTATAACAGTTATAAATAACTATAATAAAATAGATGCTTTAGCTCATGATCCTTCAATTAAAGAAGAAAATTTGGATAGATTGATAGATATAATTCAAGAGTATGATAAGTCATTAATTCCATCAAAACCTGATTTCAATAAAATTGTAGACAATAGTTTTGCTGAAAAAGCAACTAAATAAATGTGATTGGTGATTTGCTTTGAGCTTGCTTAAAATCTCTGATTTATCTATGAACTATCACTCACTAAAGGGTGAAACTAAAGCATTAAATAATATTAGTTTTGAAGTAAATGATGGTGAATTTATATCAATACTAGGTCCATCTGGTTGTGGTAAATCTACACTTCTTAATATAATTAGTGGATTATTAAAAGCTTCTAGTGGATCTATACTTTATAAAGATGAAGATATAAAAAACAACTTAAATAAAATAGGATATATGTTTCAAAAAGATCATTTATTTGAATGGTTAAATGTATGGGACAATGTCTTAATTGGACTAAAAATTAAAAAACAAATTACTAAGGAAGCTGTTGAAAGAGTTAATGGGTTAGTTGAGACCTATGGATTATCAAAATTTAAAGAACATTATCCTAACGAATTGTCAGGTGGAATGAGACAAAGAGTAGCTCTAATAAGAACATTAGCACTTAACCCTGAAATACTATTTTTAGATGAACCTTTTTCCGCTTTAGATTATCAATCAAGACTTTTAGTATGTGATGATGTATTTAAAATAATAAAAAAAGAAAAGAAAACTGCAATAATGGTAACTCATGATATATCTGAAGCTATTTCTACTTCTAGTAGAATACTTGTGTTATCTAAAAGACCTGCACAGGTAAAAAAAGATGTGGATATAATGTTTTCAAAAAAAGACATCACTCCTTTTGAAAGAAGAAAAGAACCAGAGTTTAGAGGTTACTTTAATGATTTATGGAAGGAGCTTGATCAATACAATGAGTAAAGAACATGATATATATTTGAAAAAATTAAAACACAATAAAATAAAGCTTGTAATTACTAGACTTTTAATATTAGTTATTTTTATAGCACTTTGGGAAATTGCAGGTGACTTAAAATGGATTGATCCTTTCCTAACTTCTACTCCTTCTAGAATGTATAAATCGCTTGTATCTTTTTATGCTGATGGCACTTTATTGCGTCATATCTGGGTAACCTGCTATGAAACAATACTTGGCTTCACTTTAGGAACTGTTCTTGGAACAGCAATTGCCGTAATTTTATGGTGGTGTCCTTTTGCGTCTAAAGTATTAGACCCTTATTTAGTAGTATTAAATGCCTTACCTAAAGTTGCTTTAGCACCAATAATTATATTTTGGGTTGGTAATGGTACTACTGCTATAATTGTAATAGCCTTATTAATTTCTATTGTTACTACAATTATAAGTGTGTTAAGTGGATTTAATGAAATAGACAGTGATAAAATCATGCTTATGAAAACTTTTAGGGCATCTAAACTTCAAATTTTAAGACATTTAATTTTTCCTTACTCCATTCCCGTTTTTATATCAGCATTAAAAATTAACGTTGGATTGTCATGGGTTGGTGTAATAATGGGAGAATTTTTAGTAGCTAGAGAGGGTTTAGGTTTTTTAATTGTATATGGTGGTCAAATTGCCCAATTGGATATGGTTATGATGAGTATAATAATACTTTCTGTGATTGCTTTTATAATGTATGAAATAGTAGCTTTTTTAGAAAAACGTTTAATTAAAAATAAATCTTTAGAGAAATAAGTGAATTTCATGTCTAAATATTCAGATTAATTAATAATTCCGAGTTTTTTGTAGAAAAATTCACTATACTCACTCTAATAAAAGATTTTTAGAATTATTTCTGAAAATCTTTTATTATTTTGGCTTTATAAACCTTTTACTTATTGCTCAACAAGTGATAAATTATATAGGTGAACTTATTGTTTAGAAATTATATTTTTAAATTTTAAATTTAATACATAGTTTTGGGGAGGAAAAGATGAAATTATTTAAAGAAGCTTTAATTATTTTAATTATTTATTTACTAGGAGAATTTTTATCATCTTTCTTTAAATTACCTATACCCGGTAATATTTTAGGAATGATTATATTATTTTTATTACTATGCTTTAATGTAATCAAAGTTGATAATATCTCAAACGTATCAGATTTCTTACTAGATCATTTAGCATTCTTCTTTATTCCTGCTGGCGTAGGACTTATGACTTCGTTAAATATAATAAAGTCTAATTGGTTAAAATTGCTTATAGTTTGTTTATGTACAACTATAATAATTATAGCCTCTACTGGTTTAATAGTTCAATTTATATCAAAAAAATCAAAACATCAAAAAAGGGGAAGTGAAATAATTGGACATAATAATTAATAACATCTTATTTGGCTTAGTGCTTTCTTTAATCGCATTTGAAATAGGCATATTTATAAATAAAAAAACAGGTGTTGCTTTATTAAATCCATTACTTATAGCAATTGCATTTATAATATGTTTCTTATTTGCATTTAATATAGATTTTAGTACTTATAATGAAGGTGGACAATTCATTAATATGTTTTTAGGACCTTCAACAGTTGTACTAGCTGTTCCACTTTATAAGCAAATAGAATTACTTAAGAAAAATGCTGTAGCTATTTTTTCTGGAGTATTTTTAGGAAGCATTATTGGAATGTTTTCTGTAATGGGAATATCTTATTTCGTAGGATTAGATTCTACTATAATAAAATCTTTAATTCCAAAATCTGTAACAACACCAATAGGTATTGAAATAAGTAGCAACTTAGGTGGACTAGTTCCTATTACTGTACTTGCAATTATAATTACTGGAATTATGGGTGCTATATTAGGACCTGCTATATGTAAAGTATTCAAAATTAAAGATAAAGTAGCAATTGGAATATCAATTGGTACAGCTGCTCATGCTGTAGGTACTACAAAAGCTTTAGAACTTGGAGATACAGAAGGTGCTATGAGTAGCCTTTCAATTGGCGTTGCAGGTCTTATGACTGTATTTATGGCTCCATTATCTTATCACTTAGCAATATTTATGTATCATTTTATAAGATAGTTAATATAACTTATTCTTGTAAAATAACATTTTATAAAAAATAGTATCCATCTAATAAAAAAGACATTGCAAAATCAAGTGAAAATTGATTTTACAATGTCTTTTTGTAAATGACTCTGTTTTAAATATGTGTTGATATATACAATAGGTAAAGTGGCATTGTAATTGGATTTTGAGAATTCCTAAGTTCAATTACTCAGTCCATTTTATTTATTTATATATCAACACGCTACTAAAACATAGCCTTTATTTTATATAAATTCTATCATCCAATTAAAATATCCTGTTTTCTCATTTTTTTCATATCTAAAATATGCTGAAAAAGTATTTCCTTTTTTGCTCTTTAAATTTCTAAAACCTACTTTTCCATTTTTAAGTAATAAAGCAACCATTTCTTTAGAAACTTTTTTACCAAAGGATGATATATATTTATCATCTTTCCATATTGTATACTTACATCCATTTTTCCAATTTGTACATCCAAAGTTTTTTTCATTTTCAATGACTGAATTTCCACATACAGGACATTTTCCAATCTCCTCTGCACCTTCTGGAAGTTCCACTTTAAATTTAGATAAAGCTGATGTATCCTTTTTGATTTTATCAACAGCATTATTTGTAAAATCATATATCAAACTCATAAAATCAGACTTTTTAAATTTACCTTTTTCTATATCAGATAATGTGCTTTCAAGTCTTCCTGTATACTCAAGATCTAAAAGTTCTTGAACTGGAAATATTTCAACTATATTTATGCCTAATTGAGTGCATATAAGACTTTTGCCTTTAGTTCCTATGTATCCAATATCTTTAAGTTTTTTGATAGTTTCTGCTCTAGTTGCTGGAGTTCCTATACTAAATCCATTTAATATAGATTGCATCATCTCCTCAGAATCTTCTTTTCCCTCTATGCCCTTACCACAAGTTTCCATGACCCTAAGTAATGTTTTTTCTGTATGATGCTTTGGTGGTTTTTTAGTTACTTTATTTACTTTATTTGATACTATATCTACTTTCTCATCTACATTAACCATAGGAAGTATTGTATCTTTAGTATCTATTTTTTCAACTACTCTCCATCCCTCTACAAGTTGAACTTTTCCTTTTGATATAAATTCTCCTTGTATTTCCTCATTATATGGTTTTAATCTTATCTTTGTTTCTTCAAACTCTGCAATAGGCATAAACTGCATTATAAATCGATTTTTAATAGCATTATAGACAATTTCTTCATCTTTACTAAGTCCATTTGGCTTAATATATGTTGGTGTTATTGCACTATGGCTTTCAACCTTTGAATTATCAAATACTCTTTTAGTTTTTATAAACTTAATCTCTTTTTCGTAAGGTAATCCTGTTTTTAATGTATTTAAAACTTTCCTTGCTCTGTCTTCTAAGCTCTCTTCTAAGACCACGCTTGCTGTTCTAGGATAAGTTGTATATTTCTTTTCATAAAGGCTTTGTGCAACCTTTAATACTTTGTCTGATGTCCATCCTTTATACTTACTTGTTATATATCCTTGTAAATTAGATAAGTTGAAAAGATATGGTGGATAATCTTTCTTTTTTTCAGTTTGTTTGTCTATTATAGTTGCATTAGTTCCATCTAGTAATTTTACTAAATTATCTAAAACACTTTTATCTTCAAACTTTTCTGATTCCTTTTCATAATATAACCCATCAAATTCTTCATTACTTGAATTTTTAAATGTAGAAGTTAATTTATAGTAAGTAGTAGCTTCAAAATTCTCTATTTCTTTATCTCTGTCATATATTATCTTTAACGTTGGTAATAATACTCTACCTATGTTAATAGTTTTATTTTCTTCAAATTTATACTTCAATGTACTAACAGAAGTTAAATTTATTCCAATAATCCAATCTGTCCATTGCCTTCCTATTCCTGCATCCTGCAAAAATTGCATTTCTTTATTTTCTTTTAAACTCCCCATCCCTTTTTTTACTTCATCTGGAGTCCATTCATTTAACAATAATCTGTATATTGGCTTTTGTATATTTAAATAATTAAATAATTCATCTGCAATTACTTGCCCTTCTCTATCAAAATCCGTAGCAGATATAACTCCGTCTACATCTTCTTGCTCTATTAATGACTTTATTATATTAATTTGTTTTGCAGCGCCTTTATCTTCAACTGTTCTATCAATATTATCACACTTTACCTTATATTGAAAAGATTCAGGAATAAATGGAAACTTCTCCATTCTCCATCCCTTCATATTTTCATCATAATCTTTTGCATCATATAATTGCAAAAGATGACCAAAAGCCCAAGTGATATAGTACTCTTCACCTTTAAAATAACCATCTTTTCTAGTTTTTATATTTAACGCATCTGCAATATTTTTTGCAACAGAAGGTTTTTCTGCAATAATTACCTTTGCCATGCCTTACCTCCTTAAAATCACTACTCTATTTATTATCTTTTACCAACATATATATTAACATTAAAACAAAAATAAGGCTAGCTTACTGCATTCCCGTCTGCAGCAACTAACCTTATTTTTTAGCATCTTTCTAATCCTATTAGAAAAATCTACATTTCATTTAACATCCATACATAAAAATTTAATACTCCAGCATAGGTGAGCCAAAGTAAATATGGAATAAATAACAATCCTGCAATTTTATCTTTATTATAAAATTTAATAAATGTTAAAACTGCAAAAAATAATATTATTAATAATTCAATAAAAGCTATTCCATATAATCTTAATCCAAAAAATATGAAGACCCATAAAAAATTTAATAATAGCTGTATAGAATACGTAAATATTGCTGAGCTTATATCAATCCCTCTATATTTAAGTATATATACTCTGTAACAAGCTATTCCTATTAATATATAGAGAATAGTCCATACAATAGGAAAAACACTTCCTGGTGCAGCAAAAAATGGTTTATTTAAGCTATCGTACAACTCTCCCATATATGGCATTATAACATTTATAAAACTAGCTATTATTAATGGTATTCCTATTGATAATATTAATGGTATAAGAAATATTTTTTTAGTTTTCTTTTTTTCTTCTTTCATATCAACACTCCATAATTTTAAAAAATAATACTTATCTTTTATTTAATTTATATGTTGATTTTTTTAAAATTATGTTTAATTGGTGCTACGCCATCCTTTTTTAGTGGAGAGTTGATATTTTAGAATGACATTCTTTAAGACTTTCTAAAAATATAGTTTAATCCATATATATATCTGAAAATTCTATATCTACTTTTTCTTCTATATTATTAATTTCTAAATCACAATTTACATCTGAAGAATTAACATCACATGCAATAGGAAAGTTTATTACAAATAGATTTTCTTTTTCATCTAACTCTAAAGCAAGCTCTCCCCCTTGTAATTCTGTCAATGATTTACTTAAGAATAAACCTAAACCACTTCCCTCTTTAGGTCTATTGAACGATTTATTTATTCTTGTAAATTTATCAAATATATGAGGTATTGTGTCTTCATCAATTCTATTTCCGTTATTCTCAATTTTTATTGTAACTAAATTACTTTCTTCTATGCCTATAGTCACATTTATATGGCTACCTTTTTGTCCATATTTTACAGAATTCGAAATAATATTTAATACAATTCTTTCAATCATATCTTTATCACATTTTACATATATCTCTTCTTTTTCTGAATCAAATATTAAACCTATTTCAGCTTTATTTATATATTTATTACATGCAATAGTTATATTTTCAACTACTTCAACAATATTATAAATTTTAAAATCTGGTTTAAGATATCCCTCTGACACTCTATTTGTGTCTATAAAATTATTTATAGTCCTTATTAGTCTTAAGGAATTCTGTCTTATTATTTCATTATTTTTACTTACATTATCAACTTTTTTCTGCTTTAAATAAATCTCATTAAGTTGTATCGCTGAATATATTAAATTTATTGGAGTACGTAATTCATGAGAAATATTAGAGAAAAACTGATTTTTTAATTCCTCTTCTTTTAAATACTTTTCTAGTTGATTTTTCATAGCTTTAGTCTTATTTAATTCAGTTACATCATGTGCATATAATAACTTATTATTTTCATCTATATCTATTATAAATAGAGTTACCACTATATCAGCATTTTTTAATTTAAGATCACTTATGCTTATTTCTTTTTCATTACTATGATATAAATTAAAATTGAAATTTTCTAAAATAAATTTTTCTAAACTAATTCCTATAATATTTTCTTTATTTATATCATTTAATAATTTTAATCCTGCTTTATTTATATATTGTAATTTATTCTTTGAAAATAAAAGTACACCATCATATACAGAATCTATCAATTTATTATAATTGCTCTCACTTTTTTCTATCATTATATTAGTATCATTTAATATTCGATTACGCTTCTTTAATGTTCTATGTAACTCTAAATTCACTTCATGCGTTCGTTCTAAATTCACTTTCATATTTTTCATTGGCTCATTAATCATATAATTTACTATACCCTTAAATAATATATAAAATGCTAATAATTTCAATCCTCCAGTTATTATAATTGATTTATTGCTACCAATTAAAATTGTACTAGCTATATATGTTAAATACCTTAAAATTACATATAATTTTAAATTTTCAATGAAATCTTCACTTGTTAAACTTTTGTAATTTCCTAAAGTCTTTATCATATATAAAATCACATAACTAATTACAATTATACTCACTATAGAAAAAATAATTGAAATTTTTGTATTTATATATATACTTATGAACACTGCAATTCATTATTATGAACGTTATAATAAATATACCTAAAAAAACTGGTATTGTTTTTTTCAAATCTTCTTTTTTATTGGTAAAGTAAAAACCTAAACATTGTAATATTATTTCAAAATAATATATTATAACTCCTAAACATATATACTGGGTATTTGAAGCAGCATCAAAATTTAAAATTAACCTTGATAATTTTAATGACAAAATTAACCCTACTAAAAGAAGTTCAAATGATATATACTCAATAAATAAATTTTTGATTGTATTTTCTTTAATAAAACATATGTAACAAATTGCTAATACAATTGATAAATATATTAATGTATTGACTAACAAATACAATTTATATTGTTTACTAATATAAAAATATAAATTATAAATTAAGTATATTATAAATTCAATAGATAAAATTTTAATTTTTGTACCTAATTTTAAACTAGACAGATTTAAATCTTGTTGCATCTTACTCATCTAAATTCTCCTTTGGAAATATTATTGTTATCTTTGTGCCCTGTCCTAGTTTACTTTTTATTTCAATTGTACCTGACTGTAGTTCAACTAATTTTTTAACAACAAATAATCCTATGCCTGTCCCATTTTTAGATTTTATTGAATATTTATCCATTGAATACTTACAAAAAGCTTCTTTTATAAACTCCTCATTCATACCTGCTCCATTATCCATTATAGATATTTTTACGCTATCTTCTTTATCTAATATGTCAATTATTATTTTTCCATCACTTGGAGTAAACTTTATTGAATTAGATATTAGATTTAAAATTATTCTTTGTAAAAATTCATAATCTAAATTTAAATAACTTTCTTCAGTGTTAGTATTAAATATTATTTCTACATTGTTGCTTTGTGCATAATCTACAAGAGATGTAACTATGTCTTCTGTTGTTTCAACAACATTAATTTCTTCTAAATTAGGCATTAAAAAATTTGAATTTATTTTTGACATATCAATTAAGTTATTAGTTAACTTTATAAGTGATATACAATTCATTTTAGATATAGAATTATATTTTTCTAATGATTTTATATCATTTTTATTAGTATATATTCGTTGAACTTGTATAGATGAATATATAACATTTATAGGTGTTTTTAAATCATGACTTATGCTAGATAAAAATTCTGTTCTTATTCTTTCTTCAACCATTCTACTTTCAACTTCTTTTTTTATCTCTTCTGTTAATACTTTAGATGTGTTATCTTCTATTAAAATTAAATCTTCCATTTTATCTTTATACATTGACAAAAATTTAGCATTTACAAATCTTTCCTCAGTCTTAGAACTTAAAATAGCATTGAAAATCAGATCGTTATCATTATTAGATGTAACGAAATGTATATACTTATTTATTTTTTTATTTATCACATCTCTAACATTTTTTACATCTACTAAATTTAAGAAAGCTTTATTCGCAAATAATATTCTATTATTTTCTAAACTAATCAATATTATTGGATGAGGCATAAATCTAAAAAATGTCTCATATAAATACTCCTTATTCCTTAAATTTAGTATAGATGTTTCCAACTCTTTATTTTTTATAAAAATATCTTCAGATAATTCATCCAATATTTTATTTTTTTTATTTAATGATTCTGCTAATTCTTTATAAGGATTTCTCATAAAATTCTTAAAAAACATACTAAAAAATATATTAAATACACTTAAAAATAATATTTCTCTAAATTTTAATAAATCTCCATTTATGGGATACATAAATAAACTAAAAAAACTTGCTATTGGAATTAATGCTACTAATACTAAATAAGTATTTATATTAAATTGATTGTATGACCTCGAATCATTGTTAACAAAAATTTTATATATTAAAAAACACTCAATACAGCTTAAAAATACTACTATTGATATTATGTTAAATATCTTATAATATAAAACTAAATTTAAAATAATAAAAATTTTTAAAACAATATATATAATATAACTCTTTTCTTCTGTTTTATGATTATATTCTATAGTCTTAAAACCAAAATATAATTCAAATAATATAATGAAATTAGTAAGTGTATCAGCACTGTAATTACTATCTGGCGAAAGTTGAATACTATGTCCAAATAAAATTACATAAACAATAGAATATATATACATATAAATATAATTGTATTTGTTATGATTATACAAATGAAATACTTGTTTTGATAAAATACTAAATATAATCATACCAACTAAATAATAAATTCTAAAAGCTATAATTACTTGATTAAACTTCCATCTAAAAATCAAATTAGCTAAAAAATAAATTGCTAATGTAGCTAAACAAATTTTAAATATATTTTTTCCATCTATCGATATAATATTTATCTTTTTTCTATAATTATCCATAAAAATCACCTTTAATATCAATTTTACTGTATTATACTGTAAATGTACATAATTATTTGTTATTTTTTACATATATAACTTTTTTTGTTCATATCTAAATAATCGTCATATTTTTACCATTCTTAAATACACACTTTTCACATTTAAATTTCCATTTAATAAATAGAAACGTTTTCTTTTATCCTGTATTTAAATTTTAATTATTTTTTTATTATTTTATCAGCATAGTCATTTACAATTTAACACATAAATAAGAGATGAAAAACCAATAATTAGTTTTTCATCTCTTAATAACTGATTCTAATGTCTTAGTATATCACTTTCAGCTAATTTCCCCATAAGTTTGGCTGTTGTTTTATTTAATAGTCCCTTTAATAATACTCCGCAAATTAATGCTCCTATCATATATGCACTTAATATTATAGTATCTTTAATTAATATAGGATATACTATCCCAGCCATTATTTGTCTCATACCATTTATAGCATACGTGAATGGTAAATAGGGATATATTTTTTGGAATAATACTGGTGTAACTTCTATTGGGAAGTTACCACTAGTCCCCGCAATTTGTAATACTAATATTACTACTATAACAGCCTTTCCTGCATCATCTAACAGGCTTCCTGCAGTATATATCACTGTCATAAATACTACACTAACAAATATGGAATAAAAAATATACATTACTGGATGCAATGAATAACTTCCTAATATCCAAATTGCACCTGTACTTGCAACTAAAGCTTGACATACTGCAAGTGATAAAAACATTAATAATTTTCCTAAATACATTTGGTAAGGCTTAATTAGAGTTCCATCTTCAAATTCATGTACTTCTAATGATAATAAAGCTGATGCTAATAATCCCCCAACCCATAAACATAGCACTGTATAAAATGGTGTAGCAGTTGAACCATAGTTAGGCCATGGAAATAACCTATTATCTTCAATCTCAACTGGACTAGACATAAATGCACTTTGAGAATCCCAATCATTAGTTATCATGTCCAGCAGTTCATCTATTTGATCTTTTTCATCTACTGCTTTAAGTTTATGTGCTAGCTTATGTACTTTTTCTTGTATATCCGGAAATTTATCTTGTAACTTTACTAATTGTTCATTAGATAAATCTGATATTTTTGTGAAGTCACCTAATAAATTTTCAACGTCTGGTAGTACTCCTCTTCCTTGTTCTAATAATACCAATCCACTATCTGATATCTCTCTAATTGAATTAAATCCATCTTCAATTGCTGGTACAAGTTCTGAATCATAACTATCTACTAAATCTGCTACTAATAAGTGAATGTCATCTAGTATTTTTCTTGTATCAGTTAATGCTTGAATATCTATTCCATCAGTATCTATTTTTTCTATTTCTTCTTTAGATCTATCAATTACCACATCAAGCCTATCATAAATTAAATCTAATTTATCAATTACCCTATCAATTTTCTTACTTACACTTTTTAAATCTTTTTGTATTCCTTGTAAATATTTTAATTCTTTATTATCTTTTTTACTTTGATTTGGGTCTTCTATCTCATTATCTTCAGATTCTTTTAATTTTATTTCAATATTGCTTATTTTATCTATGTGTGACTTTATAGTTTTTAAGTCATACTTAGCAGTCTTAACTATTTTCTGTAAGTCTTTTGATGAATCCGATAAAGCTATAAAAGTTTTTCTAGCAACATCTGGCAATACTTTTTCATCAATATTTGCTAAGGTTACGTTTAAAGCATCTAATGAATTTTCACCATTTACAAGTTCTTCTTCTATTAATGGAGATAAATCTGAAAGATTTCCTTCTATTTCATCTAAATAGTACTGGTTGCTATCTATAAGTTCTTTAGTTGCATCTATACTATCATAAACCACTGGAATCATTTCCTCAGATTTTTTTATTAATTCTGAAGTATTTACAGTTCCTTCTATTGAATCATCTAACAAGTCTTTTATTTCTGGCATATTTTCATCTAATTCATATATTCCATCAATTATTCTTCTAAGATGTTCCCTATTGTTTTCTATATCTATTCCCACTTCATTACAAGCTCTAAACATTGCTCCTGATACAGTTCTAGTTATATTATCATCAAGCTGTCCTTTTAATGTTTTTACTCCTGCATCAGTCATTTTAGGGGCTATTGTATTTTTCTTTTCATTTACCGTATATATTAGTTTAGGCTTTTCAACATCTTTTTCAACTAATGTGGTAAGATCTTTTGAAAAGTTTTCTGGTATTTCAATAGTTGCATAGTATTTTTCTTCTAACAATCCTTTTTTTCCAGTTTCTTTGTCAACGAATGACCAACCCATTTTATCATTTTCTTCTAACTTTTCTATTAATTCTTCACCCAAATTTATATCTTTCTCTTTAAATACAGTTCCTTTATCATCATTGATTATAGCTATTTTAATTCCCTTTGTGGCTCCATATGGATCCCATGATGCTTTTATATTTATTAATGAATATAAGGATGGAACTATTATAAGCACTACAATCATGATTAACGCTGCCCAATTAGTTGCTATCGTAACTATATCTCTTTTGTAAATTCTAAATATATTTCTCATATTTAATTACCTCAACCGTTCATTATTGTGCTTTCTTTTAACTTTTTAGCAAACTTTTCATTCTTTTTATTCATTGTTTTTCTAAGTGTTAATCCAATAATAAGTGATACGACCATGAAGATAGTTAATATAATCATATCTCTAAATAATATTGAATATACTATTCCTGCCATTATTTGTCTCATACCACTTATTGCGTATGTAAATGGTAAAAGTCCAAATATTTTTTGGAACACATCCGGATTGACTTCTATTGGGAAATTTCCGCTTGCCCCTGCAACTTGAATTACTAATAATACTACTCCAAATATTATTCCTGCATTTCCAAAAACACTTACAGCCGTATAAATTATTATCATAAATACAATGCTAACAAACACTGTATATAGTACAAATAATACTGGATGTAGACAATATGATCCTAAAATAAATAATGCTCCTGTGCTAGCAATTATTGCTTGTCCTATGCCGATAAATAAAAATAATAGTAATTTACCAAAATATACTTCATAAGACTTTAATTCCTTATTGTCTTCAACAGGATGTGCATCTGTCCCTAATAATATAGATAACATATATCCACCTATCCATAAACATAGAATTGTATAAAATGGAGTAGATGCTGAACCATAGTTAGGCCATGAAAATAGTCTATTATCTTCAATTTCAACTGGACTTGCTAAAAAGTCACTTTGAACTTGCCAATCATTAGTTATCATATCAAAAATTTCATTAAACTTATCTTCTTCATCAAATTCTCTAAGTTTATCAGCTAATTCACGTACTTTATCTTTCATCTCTGGAAATTTATCTTTTAATTTTAATAATTCTTCATTAGATAAATCTGAAAGATCTGCTGAAACACTTAAAATCTCTTCAATATCTGGCAATGTATTTCTACCCTCTTGTAGAACACTAGATGTATTATCTAAAATAATTTTCATTGAATCAAATCCATCTTCAATAGCTGGCACAAGTTCTGAGTCATAATTTTCAATAACATCAGTAACTTCTTCATGAAAATCATCAAGTATATTTCTCATATCACTAATAGCCTGAGTATCTAATTCTTTACCATTATCTAACTCTTTTATTTCATTATCAATTCTACCTTTAACAGTGTCTAATCTATCACTTAATAAATCTAGTTTATCTATAGCTTTAGATATCTTTCTACTAATATCTTTTAAATTTCCTTTTATACCACTTATTGATTCAGCTTGCTTCTTTAATTCATTTATATAATTTTCATCAGTACTATTAAGTGCAAACTTTGAAAAATCTATTTTACTTACTTTATCTAAGATTTTTTTTATATTTTTAAGCTGAGATTCTATACCATCAATAAGTGTGTTAGCAGACTTAATAGTATCCGAAGATGCTATTAATGTTTTTTTTGCTACCTCAGGTATTATATTTTCTTCAAGATTTCCAAGTTCCACACTTGTAGTATCTAGTATATTCTCAGCTAATAATAAATCGTCCTTTATAACTGGAGATATATCTGATAATCCCCCTTGAGTTTTATCAAAGAAACTTTGAACATCTTGTAAAAAATCGTCTGTTATATCAACTGTATTAGATACATTTGGAAGTATCTCATTTACTTTTACAATTAAATCTGAAAGATCTACAGTTCCATCTATAGCACTATCTAATAAATTTTCAAGTTCTGGCATATTTTCATCTAATTCATATATCTCATCTATTACTTCCCTATATTCAGATCTATGTTCATCCATTTCAATTCCGATTTCATCACACGCTCTAAATAATACTCCAGAAACTGTTTTTACAATATTATCATCAAGTTGTCCTTTTACGCTTTTAACTCCTGCATCAGTCATTTTCGGTGCTATAGCATTCTTTTTTTCATTCACAGTATAAATTAATTTAGGTCTTTTAACTCTTTTTTCTACTAATGTGGTAGCATCTTCTGAAAAGTTTTCTGGTATTTCAATAGTTGCATAATATTTTTCATTTATCAGTCCATTTTTTGCGGTTTCTTTATCAACAAAAGTCCAACCCATTTTATCATTGTCTTCTAATTTTTCAACTAATTCATTTCCTAAGTTTATATCCTCATCTCTAAAGGTTGTCCCTTTATCTTCATTAACAACTGCTATCATGATTCCACTAGTGCTTGAATATGGATCCCATGATGCTTTTATATTAATTAATGAATATAATGATGGAATAATCATAAGTGCTATTACCACCACTGTTGCTACCCAGTTTTTAAATATGTTTTTAAAATCACGTTTAAAAATTTTTATTATATTCTTCATAATTAATTTATTATTGGTATTTATAATATAATACTATTGTTTATTACATTATAAATACCAACTAAATCCTCCTATCATTATTATATAAATAATAAATTCTTTATCTTAATGTTAAACTTTTCTTAAAGCATACTATATAATCGTAAAATATATTTATTACCATTATTAAAATTTATATTTACGAACATTTTCCTTGTGTTTAAAAATAGAATTAACCTACAGCCAAGAACTATGATTATATTATAATTGAAAGTTTTACGCTTTTAAATACTTTTTAATCTCTTGTTCTTATCATATTAAAATGACTATAAGTCATTTTAGCAAAAAATGCAACCCCTGAAAACATTTACTTAAATATTTTTTTATTTTAGATATTAATAAAAAATACTTATTACATTTTTCATTAAAAATAACATACATTTAATTATTAGTAGATAATTAAATGTATGTTATATATTAATCAAATATTAAGTATAATATATTAATATTTGGCTATATTTTAGCAGAGTGTCGGTCTATCTCACTTTGGCTATTGCATAGATTAACACACATTTAAAACAGCGCTAATATTTAAAATATCTATGAGCAAATAAAGCATTTAAATTGTCATAAGAATAAACTTGTAATCCATCTTCCATACCATACCCACCATAGATTACACTTTCTTTATTATTTACTTGAAAAGCTTTTATTTTATTCATCGCAAGACTTGCTAGTTCTTTGTCATCTGCTTTAGATGCTAGTTGTACTATAAATGAATATATCGATGTTGATTCTATATTAGTTAAACTTTCTCCATTAAAAGAATATGAAGTAGAAAGAAAACCATCATTTATAAATTTTTGTTTTATCCAAGTTATGCTTTTATCTATATCTTCACCATATTCTTGTTTATTTAGCAATATAATCATTGATAATAAAGTATCTATATTTTCATCATCATATGTTCCACTTTCTCTATAAAATTCTTTTTTATAAAGAGGTACCTCATCACTTACATATCCATTATTTAAAATTTGTAAAGACGTATTTAATACTTTGTCCCATGAAGAACTAAGATTTGAAAGCATCTTTATTGTTTGCAAATCTAAGTAGCATAAAGTTGTAGTCTTACTTTTTGAAATTCCATCATTAAAATCTACAAGAATATTATTTTCTACTAACTCTTTAGATATTCCGCCAGATATTCTAAGTGCTATTCCTCGATAACCCTTATCGTTCCATTTTTCTTCTGCTAAAAGAAGTGCCTTTATTATTCTCAAATCATCTATTGTTGCAGATATTTCTGATTTAGATTTCTCTTCAATTCTCCAACTTATAAGATTATTCTTTAATACCATATAATTTCTTATATAATCTAAAGTTCTATCAAATGTTATCCTATCATTTTTCTCTAAACTATATAATAACATTATTCCTTGTGATTCTGATAATACAGCATGCCCTTTTGTTATATCACCTTGTGAATCAGAGTTTATATAATTAGTATATACTCCCCCTTCTTCATCCATTAATTTATTATTTATAAAGTCTAGTAATGATTTTTCTTCATCGCATGTATCTAACTGCAACCAAACTTTACCTGTTTCTACAGTTCTAAAGTATGGTGCCGCATTATAATAAATTATAAAAAATATTATTAATAATGCTAAACTTATTGTGATTTTCTTCTTCATTTTAACCTCATCTTTTTAGCTATATCCTAATATTTTTAATCTCACTTTTTTGAATTAGAATATAGGTATTTATAAACGTTATAATAAGTTGTTACTTTATCTAAATATTTCTTAGTTTCATTAAATGGTATATAGCTTAAATCTTTACCATTTTGTGAAAGCTTCGAATCATTAAGCCACTTGTTAACATTTCCTGGTCCTGCATTATATCCTGCTATTATTGATTCTAAATTTCCATCAAACATTTCTCTAAGTTCATTTAAATACCAACAGCCCATCCTTATATTATATTCTTCATCAAATAATTTCTCTTTAGAAAACTCTTCTAACTCCATTTTTTCTGCTGCCCATTCTCCTGTTTCTAAAGTAATTTGCATAAGACCAATTGCATTTTTACTAGATTCAGCTTTTTTATCAAAATTACTTTCTGTTTTCATAACTGACAATACAAAAAATGGATCTAAATTATATTCTTCACTATATTTACTTACATATTCTTTATATTTATAAGGAAAAAAGACTTCTTTTATTAAATATTTAGATCCAATAGCCATAGCTACTATTATTATTATCCCTAATATAAGAAATTTATTTTTCTTAGATTTCATTACTTTCTCCTTACTTAATATTATTTATCCCATAGCCAGCTCCTATAATAATTTATACTATAACAGTTGCTTGCTCTTAAAGTAACGATTTCTAAATTTTAAATAGAACCTAAAAACTCTATCTATACCTTAGAACTCTGTTTATAAAGTTATTATTACATAATGTTTTAATATTCAATAAAATCAACTTAATTTGACTATGTCTTAAACATTTTTTAATTTTAAAACATAATCAAATCTTTTATGTTAGCGAATTAATATAATCAATTAAATCATATACTTGTTTTTGAGTTTCTATTAAATCACCATTATTATCAATAATTACATTTGCAAAATTCTTCTTTTCATTTAAAGACATTTGTGCATTTATACGACTTACCACTTCTATTTTACTTAAATTATCTCTTCCCCTCACTCTTTTTATTTGAGTAGAGTTTTCAGCGCAAACAAGAACAACATAATCCATTTCTTCATGCATATTGTTTTCAATTAAAGTAGGGGCATCTATTATTACTACTCTTTCACATTTTTTCTCATATAAGTTTATTGCATTGTTTATTGCTTCTTTTATATAAGGCATAATTATAGATTCATATTTTACTCTTTGTTTTGAAAATTTAAATATATGATTTCCAAACTCTTTTCTTCTGAATTCGCCTCTCCAGTCAAAAAATCCTGATCCAAATTCACTTCTAATTATATCTAAAATTTCAGGATTTTTTTGCAGAACCTCTCTTGCAATTACATCTGCATCAATAATATTAAAGTTTTCACTTCTAAATATATCTGATATAGTACTTTTTCCTGTTCCTATACCCCCTGTTAACCCTATCTTTATCATTTTAAAAGTTCATCTCCCATTTTTATTTTGCATCATACCATGTATCACCATATTTTAAATCCACATCAAGCGCTACATTTAATTTAATGGCATTTTCCATTTCTTCAATAACCAATTGTTTCACTATGTCAAACTCATCTTTTTTAACATTTAATATAAGTTCATCGTGCACTTGAAGAATTAATTCACTATTTAAATTCTTTTCTCTTAACTTATTATAAACATTAACCATTGCAAGTTTAATAATATCAGCTGCACTTCCTTGTATTGGAGCATTCATAGCTAATCTTTCACCCAATGCTTTTACAATTTTATTTGAAGATTTTATTTCTGGTATGAATCTTCTTCTGTTTAATATAGTTAATACATAACCTTTTTCTTTAGCATACTCACTTACATAATTTAAATATTCCTTTATCTTAGGATATCTTTCAAAATAAATAGCCATATATTCTGATGCTTCTTTTTTAGTAATTTTTAAATCTTGTGCTAAGCTAAAATCACTTATTCCATATACTATACCAAAATTTACTGCTTTAGCATTACTTCTCATTGTAGATGTAACTTCATCTACTGGAACCTTAAATACTTCTGAAGCTGTTTTGGTATGTATATCACTATGGTGTTCAAATGCATCTATCATATTTTTATCATCTGCTACATGTGCAAGTACTCTTAATTCTATTTGGGAATAATCGCAAGATATAAGAATGTCATCACTTTCTTGCGGTATAAACACTTTTCTTATTTCTTTTCCCATTTCATATTTTATTGGTATATTTTGAAGATTAGGTTCAGTACTTGATAATCTTCCTGTAGTTGTTACAGTTTGATTAAAATTTGAATGTATGCATTCATCTATATCTATTACATTCTTAAGCCCTTCTACATAAGTAGAATTAATTTTAGTGATTTGTCTATAATACATAACTTTAGCTATTATAGGATGTTTGTCTATTAATTTTTCTAAAACTTCTTGGTTCGTTGAATACCCTGTTTTAGTTTTCTTAATTACTGGCAAATCAAGTTTTTCAAATAATATTTTTCCAAGTTGCTTTGGTGAGCTTACATTAAATTCTTCATCTGCTAATTCATGAATCTCTTTTTCTGTTTTTTCTATTTGTTCTTTAAATTTTATTCTAAGTTCTTCTAATTTATTTTTATTTATTTTAAATCCTATGCTCTCCATTGAAGAAAGTACATATATTAATGGATGTTCTACTTTATAATATAATTCATCCATATCTTCTTTATGAAGCATTTCTTTTAATTTTTCATATAATTTTTTTAAATAACTACTGCATATTGCTTTTAGATCATTTGAATCCGACTTTATATCTTTTTCTAAAAATCTATTAATTAAATCAAAAACTTCATAATTGGCTTTTGAAGAGTCTATTAAATAAGCTGCTATGGCTGTATCAAAATCAAAACCTTGAATATCTATATCATACTTGTTTAAAAATGTAATTAAATTTTTGCTATCATGTATTACTTTTTTAACAGTTTCATCTTCCATAAAGGTTTTTAATAAATTTAAAGCTTTTTCTCTATTTGACATACTTACTAACTTAAAATCTATAACATGTGATCTGCCTTCTTCACCTAATATTAAATATTCTAATTCTATAGTAGAGTATTTAGATGCATCATTTAATGTAAATAAGATATAACTTCTATCTTTAATACTTAATAATACTTCTTCCATCTCTTCAATTGTTTCTATTTTACTTATTTCTATATTAGCTATCTCTTGTAACTCTGCTTCATTATTGTCCAAATCATACTTTGATAGTACTGATTTTAACTTAAGATTTTTAGCTAATTTTTTAAGTTCTACTAAATTTACTTCATCAGCATTTTCTATATCTGATAAATTAATATCTAATGGTACCTCTCTTATTATTGTAGCTAATTTCTTAGAAAATATTGCTTGTTCCATATTATTTTCTAAGTTTTCTTTTAATTTCTTACCGCTTATCTCTGGGATATGTCTTAAAACATCTTCAAGTGTTCCATATTCTTTAATAAGCTTAAATGCTGTTTTTTCTCCAACTCCTGGTACCCCTGGTATATTATCCGATTTATCTCCCATAAGCCCTTTTACATCAATAAATTGAGTTGGTGTTATTTCAAATTCATCCGTAAACGCTTTATAATCATAAATTGCTGTTTCAGTAACACCTTTCTTAGTTATAACTACTTTTGTTTTCTCGGATGCTAATTGAAGTGCATCTTTATCTCCTGTCACTATGAATACTTCCATATCATTTTCTTCACCAAATTTTGATATAGTTCCTATTATATCATCTGCTTCAAAGCCATCTATTTCAAAAGTTTTTATTCCCATATATCTAAGTAACTCTTTTATAATTGGAAATTGTTCTCCAAGTTCTGGTGGCATTTTCTTTCTACCAGCTTTATACTCTGCATATTCTTTATGTCTAAATGTTGGCGACTTTTTGTCAAATGTTGCAATTATGTTATCTGGATTTATTTCATCTTTCATTTTAAATAGCATATTTGTAAAGCCATAAATAGCATTAGTATTTACACCATCATCATTAGTAAGAGGAGGTAAAGCATAAAATGCCCTATTCATAAGCGAATTTGAATCTAAAATTAATAATTTTTTCATTGATATAATCCTCCTGAATATCTTTAAGATATTTTTATTATATATAAAATTAGTTATACATTAATATTATACTATCTTTATCAAGTAAAATCATTATTCTTTAATAAAGGTAACCACATTTTCCAATATTAATTCATATATTAGCAAAAACCTCTCTGTAATTTATATCTATATATTTTTATAAATTAAATCCACACTTATAATTTATATAAGCTTAGACAAATAATAAAAATAGTGACATAATTATTATAAAAAACATGAAGAAAGGAAAAGTATAGTAAATTTACATTAATTTATTATACAAGGTGATTAAATGAATATAGAATTACTAAAAAAATATGCTAAACTTACTGTTAATAAAGGTGTTAATCTTCAAAAAGATGGGATTTTAGTTATTAATTCTCCTATAGAATGCTATGATTTTGCAAGACTTATGGCTGAAGAAGGATATGCATCTGGTGCTAAAGATGTTTATATAAATTACTCTGATGCTAGCTTTAATAAAATTAAATTAATTAATTCATCTAAAGAATCACTTAGTGATGTTTATGATTTTGAACGTGATAAATACGATTACTTTACAGAAAAAGGTGCTTCCTTTATCAGTATTTCCGCTGCTGATCCAGATCTTTTAAAAGATGTTGATTCTTCAAAAATTTCTATATATCAAAAAAGTAGAAATATAGCATTAAAAAACTACCGTAATAAATGTTCATCAAATAAAAATGCTTGGTGTATAGTTTCAATTCCAACAGAAGGTTGGGCAAAAAAGGTATTCCCTAATACTTCTACTGAAGAAGCTATAGAAAAATTATGGGATGTAATATTTAGTATTATGAGAATCAAAGAAAATGATCCAGTTGAAGCTTGGAACAAACATACAAAGTTACTTAGTTCTAAAGTTGAAAAATTAAATAATGATAGATTTAAATATCTTAAATTCCAAAATTCTTTAGGTACTGATTTACAGATAGAATTAGTTAAAGATCATCTTTGGTGTGGTGGTGCTGATAAATGTGAAAATGGTGGATTTGATTTTATAGCAAATATGCCTACAGAAGAAGTTTTTTCAACACCAAAATATGATGGAGTTAACGGAATCGTATTTAGTTCTAAACCTTTAAGTTACTGCGGTAATATAATAAATGATTTTTCTTTAACATTTAAAGATGGTAAAGTTATTGATTGCTCTGCTAAAGAAGGTCTTGCAGTTTTAAAAGAACTTTTAAATACTGATGAAGGATCTAAACATTTAGGAGAAGTTGCACTAGTTCCTTATGACTCTCCAATTTCTAATTCTAATATAATTTTCTATAATACGCTTTATGATGAAAATGCTTCATGCCATTTAGCACTTGGAAGTTCATATTCTTCTTGCATTAAAAATGGAGAAAGCATGTCTGAAGATGAGTTATTTAAATTGGGTTGTAATAAGTCTTTAAGTCATGTTGACTTTATGATTGGTACAAAAGACACAAATATCATAGGAATTAAAGAAGATGGTACAGAAGTTCAAATATTTAAAGATGGTAATTGGGCTTAATATGCTTTTGTTCTTTTAGGCTCTGTTTTAAATATGTGTTAATATATACAATAGGTAAATTGGCATTGTAATTTGACTTTGAGAATCCTTAATGAGTATTGTCATATTTACTGCTTGTCACAATTTTATATTGGGAACAAGCTAAAATGGGACTATACTCATTTTAGCATTCCTAAGTTCAATTACTC
>NZ_JAVJAN010000038.1:0-34746 GCF_031344075.1 Clostridium aquiflavi | reverse complement strand
AATGCTTCAGGAGCTATGTTAACTGGATGGCAAAACGTTAATGGTACTTGGTACTTTATGCAAGGATCAGGAGCAATGAAAACAGGTTGGTTAAATGACAACGGAACTTGGTATTACTTACAAGCTTCAGGAGCAATGAAAACAGGTTGGTTAAATGATAACGGAACTTGGTACTTCTTAAATGCTTCAGGAAAAATGCTTTCTAATACAACTGTAGATGGATACAAATTAGGAGCTAACGGAGCTTGGATAAGATAATTATTAGATGATTATCTTAAATGAAAAAGGATGGGGTTATCTCATCCTTTTTTTATTCTTTAGGAGATTATAAAAATCTTAAGTCTGTGGATAATTTCTAGAATAGCATGTTTTAAAGATATGATAAGTATCTCTAAAGAATAAAAAATAATCATATGCCGCACCATTATTCCTTCACTGCGTTTGGAAAGGGTGCATGGCTAAAAAAATCGACGGCTCTAAAGTCGCCTTGTCGATTTTGTTCTTCTTTAGGAGATTATAAAAATCTTAAGTCTGTGGATAATTTCTAGAATACTGTATTTTAGAGTAACAGGGGGATGTACTGATGGAATTAGACTATAGTGGTTGGAAGAATTTAAAAGGAAAATGGTATTTTTTTAATGAAGGTTTTATGAAAACAGGCTGGGTTCAAGATGGACATGCATGGTATTATCTAAATGATGATGGAGAGATGCAAACTGGTTGGATTAAAGATGGTGAAAGCGAATACTTTACAAATTCAAGAGGTATAATGCAAATTGGATGGATTGATGATTGTGGAATTTTATATTATGCAAATAAAAACGGTTTAATACAAAAAGGAAAAGTTATTATTGAAAAGAAAGTATATACTTTTTCTGAAGATGGAAAACTTATTTCATAAAAATATATTAAAAAAAAGCCTTAGTGGCTTTTTTTTGTTACTTAATAAATAATAAGGATAATTAAGGGGAATGTTTTGGAATTATATAGACAGTATAGTATAATAAAAAAATAATTTATTAATTTGGTGAAAATAATTACTGAATTAATGTATTAATATTTATATAAAGAATTTAAAGTTCCTTACGAAATAGATAGTGATTAAATAATTAAAATTTTTTACATAATATAGCAATTGATAAAATACAAAATTAGAGAGGAAGAGTGAAATGGACTTTTATAAAAATTTAAAAGTAAAAACTAAATTAATAGGATCATTTTTGTTTATGGCAATGATTGTAATATTAATTGGTTTAGTTGGAAGAGAAGCATTAATAAATACAAATAATAATGTAAAGGAAATGTATAATGTTGATTTACAAGCAATGCAAAAAATCTTATCGATAAAGGCAAACTTAGAAACAATAAATGGAAAAATATTGCTTGAAATGCATGAAGATCATAAAAATATGTTTGAAAATGCTAAAACAGAAATAAATGAAAAAGTTGAAGAAAATACTACATACATAAAAGAATATGAAGAATTAAATATTTCAGACAAAGAAAGACAAGCATTTAATAAATTTAAACAAGGTTTAGAGAAATATAGGATAGAAAGAGAAAGTTTAGTTAGTTATATTTATGAGGGTAACTTTGAAGGTGCTGAAAAAAATATTTAGACATACAACCTATACAACAAGAAATGACTAAAAGTCTTAATGAACTTGTAGAGATAAATCAGAATATCGCTAAAACAGCTAATGAGAATAATAAAAATACTTTTATTAAAGCCAAATTATTCATTGATGTTATAACTATAATATCAATTTTAATTGCAATTACACTTGCATTAAGCTCATCACTTAGTATATCTAAGTTATTAGACAAAATGATAAATTTTGCAGAAAGGTTAGCTCTATATGATTTTTCAACATCACTTGATATTGGAACAACTAATGAATTTGGAAAAGCTGCTAATGCTTTAAATAAAGTGCAAGAAAATATAAGAGAATTAGTGAAAAATATAATGGATGATTCTCAAGACATAAGTTCAGCTAGTGAAGAACTTTCAGCGACAGTCGAAGAGTTATCAGCAAATGCAATGCATATAAATGAAGCTGTAAATGAGATTGCAAATGGAATGCATGAAACCAGTGCAACATCACAAGAAGTGACTTCAGCTGTAGAAGAAGTAGATTTAAGTATTACTCAGCTTTCTTCTAAAGCAGTACAAGGAAGTAATAATGCTAATGAATTTAAGGAAAAAGCTTTAGTAGTTCAAAATAATAGTAAAATAGCTATTGAAAATACTGAAAAGTTATACAGTGAACAAGAAAAGAAAATGATGAAAGCTATTGAAGATGGTAAAGTAGTTGATAATATAAGAGATATGGCAGATACAATATCTAATATAGCAAGTCAAACTAATTTGCTTGCATTAAATGCAGCAATAGAAGCAGCTAGAGCTGGAGAAGCTGGAAAGGGTTTTGCAGTTGTTGCAGAAGAAGTTAGAAAGCTTGCAGAACAATCGTCATTAGCAGTAACTGGGATACAAGATACAATTATTGAAGTTAATAAAGCATTTAAAATAAGTATTAATACTGGAACAGATATACTTAAATTCATTCATGATGATATACAAGAACAATTTGATGCATATGGTGAAGCAGGACATCAATATTATAATGATTCTGATTTTGTAAGTAAAATGTCAGAAGAAATTTCATCTATGTCACAAAATGCAGCTTCTACAATAGGGGATGTGAGCAGGGCGATTCAAAATATGGATACAATAGCTCAAAATTCAAATGAAAGAGTGGATTTAATTAAAGAAAGTGTTAATGAAAACACAAGGGCTATAAATGAGATAGCATTGGCTGCACAAGGTCAAGCAGAATTAGCTCAAAGACTTACAGAAATGGTACAAAAATTTAAAATTTAGGCTCTGTTTTAGCAGAGTGCTGATATATGCATAAGCAAAGTCCAATTACAATGCAACTTTACCTATTGCATATATCAATACACATTTAAAATAGAACCAAAATTTAAGAATAATTGGAAAAAATTACACCCCAGGGGTAGATGAATCTACCCCTGGGGTGTAATTTTTTCCAAATGAATATTGGTCAATTTTGTATTTGAACCGCTGAGTATAAGTGGTATAATAAATAAATAAAGTACATAGAAATAGAATTTATTATAGTGAATTTTTTTATTTTAGGATTATCAAGGGGGAAAAACGATGATAAAAAGAATTAAGAAAGTAATGGCTTTAGTGCTTATTGCAACTTCTGTAGTAGCGGTAGCGCCTAGAGATATGTTTAAAGGAAATGTTACTGCTTATGCAGCGACAACAAAGGAAGGAATGCCTAATATTGACCAGATAATAGATGGTATGCTTACACAAATGGTTAGTGCAAAAATTCCTTCAAATGAAACAATAGCAAAAACATTAGGTGGGGTTTTAGTAAAACAATATGAAAGTAAAGGTGCTAAAACTGCAGATGATTTAAAGTTCATTAAAAATGTTAGTATAAAGTTAAGTGATAAAAAGGCTAGAGAAATAATGGCACAAATGATGCCTAAATTAGCGGATAATAATACTATGGAACTTATACAAAAATTTGCAAAAGCAGAAGTGATTAAAGAAGGTGTAAATCCTTCAGATCCTAATTTCCAAGTAAAAGTAAAGGAAAAAGTGGATGAAATATTAAATATTATAATAGATAAAGGCGCAGTAATTTTACAGAATTATGCAGACTCAATTCCAGTATATCAATATACACTCAGGAATGATAAAAAGGAAGAAGTTGCAATGGGAGTTGTAGTTGGCGGACCAATTGCATATGTACTTTTACCTAAAACAGGACCTATATATGTTGATACTACGAAACTAGGGACAGTAGGAAATACAATGCTTCCAGAATTAATTGATAAATTAGAAGAAGCAATAAAAAATTTGGGTGGAAATATTGGACAAATAATAGGAAATATTAGCAGCACTATTACTGGAGCTTTAGATGATGTTGCTGATTCTGTGGATAAAATTTCAAATTCTATAACTGATTTATTTGATGATTTAGATGATAGTACTGATGACTTCTTTGATAAAATAAACAAAGATGAAGGTTGGGACAAGCATGACGGATATGTTTATTACTATGATGAAGATGGTATTAAGTATAGAGGCGTTCATGAAATAAAAGGAAAGAATTATTATTTCAACAGAATTGATGGAGCTATGGAAACAGGCTGGCAAATTGTTGACGGAAAGAGATGCTATTTCTCACCTAAAAAAGGATATCAACTTTATAGTCAATGGATAAAAGATGGAGATAAAATATATTGTCTTGATGAAAAAGGTGAAGTGAGAAAATCTCAGTGGGCTCAAGATGGAGCAAATTCATGTTACTTAAAAGCTGATGGAACGGTAGCTAAAGGATGGTATTCTGTAAATAGAGATGAGAGATATTACTTTAATGAAACTACTGGATATATAGAAAAATCAAAGTGGATATATGATGATCAAGAATGGTACTATTTAAAAGACAGTGGAGTAGCAGCAACTGATTGGGAATGTATTAATGGAAAATGGTATTGCTTTAAATCAACTGGTAAAATGTATTCAGGTTGGTTTAGAAATGAAGGCAGTTGGTATTATTCAGATTCTACTGGAGCAATGCAAACAGGATGGGTATCCCATAAAAATAAATGGTTTTATTTAGATGAAAGTGGAAAAATGAAAAAGAATGAATGGGTATCAGTAAATGGAAATTGGTATTACTTCAATTTAAATGGAGAAATGATTACAAGTTCAAGATATATAGATGGAACAAAATATCACTTTAATTCAGATGGAAGTTTACAATCATAAAATTTAGGTGGCTGGCGACAGCCACCTTTTATTGATTGAAAAATAATTATGAATTTATAACTATTTATTGTATAATGTATTAATATATAAGCTTATTATGGAAAAATTGCTATAGATGTACATTATAGGAGAGGGCGATAGAATATGAATAAAAAATTAAAGAGAATTATCACAATGACACTTATTATTGGGGCATTTTCTTCAGTATCACCAGTAAATTATAGAGTTTTTAATAATGAAAAGGTTTATGCATCTACACATAATGATGAGTATTTACTTAAAAAACTAGGTGTATTTGAAACTAAAAGTGGAGATGAAATTGATTTATTAGATAGTGAATGGAAAAAGACTAATTTTAATAAAAAATCTAAAGCAAATTATTGCGTTAAAGTGGATAGTAATGTTGATTCAATTAGAATAAATGCTTCTACTAATGCTACAGATTACTCCATATATAAGAATGATGGAAAAAAGAACTATAAAGGAAAAGATATTTTATTATCTGATGGAATAACAAAGATTTATGTAAAAACTTATGAATCAAAATCAGATGCAGATGATGATAAAAATGTTAAAAAAGAATATAGAATAACAGTTAAGAAATCTTTAGAAGATAATAAAAATTCATCAAATGAAATTAGTGATGAGTCATCATGGAATTTAGAACAATATAAAGATGATGAAGTAAAAAATGAAAATAATTTATTAAGTAAATTTGATAATAAAGTTTTAAATAATACAAAGAGAAATCAATGGGTTATGGTAAATGGACTATGGCAATATAATAATTACATTGGTAATCCACTTAAAGATGAGTGGATCCATGACACATCTAAGGATAAGTGGTATTTTTTAGATTCTTATGGAAATATGGTGACGGGATGGCTAAATAAAGGAGATAAATGGTATTATTTTGATTCAAATGGAGAAATGGTTACTGGCTGGAGAAGTATTGATGGACAATGGTATTATTTTAATTTATTAGGGAAAATGATGAATGAAAGAGTATTAGATAATGGAAATTGGTATTATTTTTTACCTTCTGGCGAATTGATCTAATTTATGTTGGTGACAGGTATGTTGGTGACAGTCACTTTTTTGAAGTGGTGACAGTCACCTTTGGGCAGAGGTGAATCTGTAATGCATTGGATTTACAGGTTTTAGCTGAATTAAATTGAAAATGGTGACAGTCACCGATAGGTAAATGGTGACTGTCACCATTTTTTTTGGTATAATAGTCCAAAAGGATAATTTTGGAAAGATATTAGGGGGATTGAATTATGAATAAAAGATTAAAACACATAATTGCAGCTACTCTTGTAGTAAGTGCATTTACAACTATTGCTCCAACAAAATATATTAATTTAGGTATGGTAAATGCATATGCATCAAGTAGCATAAGTAAAGATGAATTTGATGATCTTGCTGTATACAAGGGTTCAAGCTCAAAGGAATTACAACTTTATAGTTCTTCAAGTTGTAAGGATTCTGATGAAGTAGATTTTAAATTTAATACAAAGACATACTATGTTAAAATTTCAGGTAGCACGGATTCTGTAAATATTAATGCTGATATTGATAGTGACTATGAAGCGTATGTATTTAAGGGAAACAAAGATGAACCACATGATCTTGAGGAAGAGATAGAGGTGGGATCTGGAACTACAACTCTTTATGTAAGAATATATGAAAAAGATGATTTTGATGATGACAATGTTGAAGATAATGTAGTAAAAACTTATAAGATATGTGTAAAAAATGGATCAGATTCTGATGATGAAGATGATAGTGATTCAGATAAGATATATTTAAAGGATATAACTTTAAGTAATGGAGATATAAGTTTTAATAAGAAAAAGACTTCTTATGATATAAATGTTGCTGAATCAGTAGATTCTATCAAGATTAAGGCTGTACCAGAAGATGATGATTATACTGTTGAAATTGATGAAGATACTGTTGAAATTGATGAAGATACAGTCGATGATGGAGACAAATATAAAAAAGAAGTTGACCTTAAAAAAGGAAAAAATACTATTAAGATAAATATAGAAGATGATGATGATAACAAGAGAACATACACTTTAAATATAACTCGAGGAGGAATATCTACTTCTAATAATCAAAATACAAATAATAATACAAACAATAATTCTAATACAGTTAAGCCAAGTACACCAGGCAATACTGATAAAAAATGTGATCAATGGGTAAGTGCTAATGGAGTTTGGCAATATAATGACTCAAATGGAAATGCTATTAAGAATAGATGGCATAGTGATAGATCTTCAGGAAAATGGTATTACTTAGATCAAAATGGATATATGAAAATAGGTTGGTTAATAGATGGAGACTCATGGTATTATCTAGACGAAAATGGAGCTATGAGAACAGGATGGGTACTTTGTGGAAATGATTGGTACTATTTAAATAACAATGGATCAATGCATACAGGATGGCTACAAGATGGATCAAATTGGTACTTTATTAACAGAAATACTGGCGTAATGAAGAGCAATGGTTGGATTGTAGATAATGGAAAGTATTATTATTTTAGTTCATCAGGAAAGATGCTTTCTAATGTTACAATGAATGGATATGTATTAGGTGCAGATGGGGCTTGGATAGGAAGATAATAAAAAAGTACCCAAAATTAACCTTTTTGGTGTATTATTAATGAGTATAAGTTATGACAAAAGAATTAAGAATATCTTAAGCTTAAATTAATTTACTTGTCGTCATTGTCATGGTAAAATATACAACATATAAGGGAGGAATGGTAAAATGAATAAAATATTGAAAAGAACAATAGGATCATTACTTGCTGTAGCGACCTTTGCAACAGTTGGTCCTGTAAAATATACAAGCCTATTTACAACAGAAGCTCATGCATCTACAAGTAAAAATTCTGATATGATAACTGATATAAACATTGGTAAGTCAGAAGGTGATGATGATTATAGCTTATATGATAAGAAGAAGTGTAAGAAAAAGGTTGACTTTGATGCCGGAGAAACAGATTATTATGTTAATGCTAAATCTAAAAATAAAGTGTATGTAAGTGCAGATGTTAAGTCTGGATATTCATATGAAGTATATAGAGGTTCTAAAGAAGCTAATGATGAGGGTAAAATTTCACTTAGCTCATCTTCAACTAAGGTTTCTGTAAAAGTATATGAAGATGCAAATGCTGAAAATGGAAATAAGAAAACACTTAAAGAAACTTATAAGATAACAGTATTACGTGATAGAGACAAAGATGATGATGATGATGACGATGATGATTATGATGATATCTATTTAAAAAATCTTGAAGTAGATGATAAAGATGTTAAATTAAAAGAAAGCAAAACTACTTATACTGTAGATGTTAAAGAAAGCAAAACATCAGTTAAGATTGTAGCTGAACCAGATGAGGATGAATATAAAGTAAAAATCGATGGAGTTACAGTTGATGACGATGATGATTATGAAAAGAAAGTCACTTTAAAAAAAGGTAAGAATGAATTTAAAATAAGAGTTAAAGATGATGATGAAGAAAGAATTTATACATTAATCATCAATAGAGGATCATCTTCTGATAAAGATGAAGACAAAGAAGAAAACAAGAATAACTCAAACTCAAATAATAATACAAATGTAACTGCTAGACCAAACCAATGGGTAACAGTTAATGGACAGTTAATGTACAATGATTCATTAGGAAACCCTATCAAGAATGCATGGTTCATAGATAGAAACACTAATGCATGGTATTATTTCCAAGCTGATGGAACAACAAAAAAAGGTTGGTTTAGTAGTAATGGTAATTGGTACTATTTAAATCAATATAGTGGTCAAATGCAAACAGGATGGTCTTATATAAATGGACAATGGTATTGCTTAAATTCATCAGGTGCTATGAGAACAGGATGGATAAAATCTGATTGGAGTGGTGATTGGTACTACTGTGATGGATCAGGAAAAATGCTTAGAAATACAACTGTTAATGGATATAGATTAGCATCAAGCGGTGCTTGGGTAAGATAATATAATCTTATTTTAAGTTAAGACTATGTTTTAAAACATAGCCTAAGTTAAAAAATGCTTTAGAGATATGAAATTTTCTCTAGGGCATTTTTTATTACGTTAACTTTAGAATATAATTTAATTAATATTTAAAATTTATGTAAAGTTTTTGTTAAAAATGTAAAATTATAAACACATATTTTTAAAATCTATTGAATGCTGGAAAAAATATGTTATAATTATATTAAATTTTCAATTATATCGTTGTTATTAGAGAGAGAAAAAGGAAGGTCACATATTTTTTTATGTGACCTTCCTTTTTCTCAAAGGTAGAGTGGACTTTAAAATATTTATTTGATTTTTAAATGTGTGTTGATATATTCAATAGGTAAAGTGGCATTGTAATTGGATTTTGAGAATAGTTAAGTGAGTATTGTCACTTTTACTGCTTGTCTCAATTTTATATTGGGAGCAAGCTAAAAAGGGACTATACTCATTTTTAGTATTCCTAAGTTCAATTACTCAGTCCACTTTGCTTATGCATATATCAACATGATACTAAAACACAACTTAATTTTTAAACCTTAATATTATCTTAAGCTAATGTTAATTTACTATCAATGTTTAAAATGGTAAAATTAATAGTACTAAAGTATTTAGAGAGATGGTGAGATAATTTTGAAGAAATTTTTTAGAAATATTATTATGGCATTTTTTGTAATTGGTATATTTTCAGTATTTGAGCCGTCAAAATATTTTAATTTAATTAATAAAAAAGCATACGCAGCTAGTAGGGTGTATTTAGATAATATATATTTAAGTGACAGATGCTCTATTGATTTTTCTAGGAAAAAGTATTCTTATATTTTAGATGTTGATAAATCACTTGAAGAAATAGTAGTTAGAGCTAGACCTGAAGATTATAATGATACAGTTAAAATTAATGGAGAAGTTATAACAAGTGATGATAAATATAGAAAATTAGTACCCTTAGAAATTGGAAAAAATAAAATTGAAATAGAAGTTAAGGATAATAATAGTGCTACAACAGCTACATACACTCTGTATATTTATAGGGGTGGAAATGAATGCAACTATTTATTAGATGATATAAGTATTGATTCAAGTAATATTGGTTTTAATAAGGACAAGAATTCTTATAATATTGAAGTTGATGATGATACATCTAAAGTTGTTCTTAAAGCTATAACAAAGGATAAAAATTATAAGGTAGTTGTTAATGGGACTGAACTTGATTATCCTAATCTTATTAGAATAAGATTTAGTGGGATTGGGAAATATGAAATTAAAATTAAAGTTACTGATCCTGAAACAAATAGATTTAAGGAATATAATTTAGATATGTATGTAGGTATTCCTATATCTCCTGATGTATCTAATTCTATAAATTCAGTTATAAAACCTAATCAATGGGTAATGGTAAATGGTAGATGGAGATATAATGACTCATTAGGAGAACCTATAAAAGATAAATGGTTTTTTGATACAAAGTATAATAACTATTTTTACCTTAATAAAAGGGGAAATATGAGGACAGGCTGGCTTTGCGTGGATAATAATTGGTATTATGCAGAGATTAATGGTGAAAGACAAACAGGCTGGCTTTTAGAGGACAATGAGTGGTATTATTTTGATTATGATGGAATAATGAAAATAGGTTGGATACCATATAAAGATAAGTGGTATTTTCTAGATTCAATTGGAGCTATGCAAACAGGTTGGATTTGTGATAAAGGTAATTGGTATATTTTAAATGCCAATGGTGAAATGATTACTGGTTGGATAACATATAATAAAAATAGATACTTTTTAAAAGATGATGGAAAAATGGCAGTAGGATGGTTTAATAATAAAAATGAATGGTACTATTTTAATGCTAATGGAAGTATGAAAAATGGAGAATGGTTATTTTATAGGAGCAATTGGTACTATATAAATTATATTGGTACCATGAGAACAGGTTGGCTATATAAAGATAATAAGTACTATTATTTTAATGAAGATGGAACAATGAATACAACTACTAAAACTATAGATGGATATACTTATAATTTCAATAAAGATGGTTCAGCAAATTTTAACTGATTTTTTTATTCTTTAGCAATTATAATATATTGAAATCAGTGGATAACTTAAATTATAATTTTGGTTAAAGTTGAAGAAATGTCATCTAAAGAATAAAAAAATAATTTAGTCGCCTGCCAAGTTTTTTCACATACGTTCGAAAAGGCAGATGCGTAAAAAAATCGACAGCTCCATAGTGGCTTTATCGATTTTTTTATTGACTTAATGATTTGACATGGAGGTTAACTGTTTATGAAGTTTCCTGAATTACAAGAACACATTAAGAAGTTTATGAATAATGAAAATTATATGAAATACTTTAGAGCATTTGCAGTTCATAACATTGAATATGATCCGCATTATGTAAAAAGTGTTATGGAGTATCTTTTAGATATTTCAAGAAAGCTTAACTATGAATTAGCAGAGCATTGGTGCTTAATATATATTGGATGGTGTGAACAACTTGAATGTAATTTTGAAAAGGCAATAAAATTGCATTTAATGTCAAAAGAATATTTTGAAAAAATTAAAGAACTAGAGGGTGTTAGTGTAACATGTAATGCACTACTTGTTGACTATTTAAAAATAGGGCAATTTGATTTAGCTATAATTAATGCATTAAGAGGAGCTGACATTGCAAGAAAGTTAGGAAATAAGAAATTATCTATAGTATTACTACTTAATATATCATATGCATATGTTGACTCGTATAATTATGATGAAGCTATTAACACACTCAAAAAGCTTAAAGCATATAAAAGTGAATTTAATTTTAAACATGAAATATTAATGTGTACGATTTTAGCAGAATGTTCACTGTCTATAAATGACTTAGAAAGAGCATTTAATTATTCGACATTTGCATTAAAAATTATAGAAAAGAATAAGACTAAAATGTATAAGGTAGAATTATTATCTATAATTGCAGATATTTTATATAGAAAGAATGAAGAATGTGAAGCAATAAAATTATTTGAAGAATCATTAGAAATTCTTAAACAAGATGATAATTATTTAAGAGCAAAAATATTAATAAGATGGGGACAGTGCAATTTATATAATGAAAATTATATTTTAGCAGAAAAAAAATTTTTAGAATGTCTTAATTTATTAGAAGAAACAAATTTTATTACTTTAAAATCACAGGTTTATAAAGAATTAAGTAGTATCTATGAAAAGTTAGGAAAATATAAAGAAGCATTTGAAGCAATGAAAGATTATGATAAGTATGAAAAAAGAGTATATGATTTACACAGCAGTAGCTGGTTTAGCATTTTTAAATATAGGAATTTAGAAGAGAAAGCAAATGTATATAGAGAATTATATAATAAGATAGAGCGTATTTCAGAATTAGGAAAAGAAATAATTTCCATATTAGATATAGATAAATTACTATATACTATTTATATTGAGGTTAAAAAGCTAATTGATACTGATATATTTGGAATTGCTTTATTTGATGAAGAAAAAAGTATATTAGAATATAAATTGTTTATAGAAAATGGTGACGTTAAAAATTTATGTTCTATTTCTCTTGACGATAAAAATAGTTTTGGCGTGTACTGTTTTAAAAGTAAAAAAGAAATTTTAATTAACAATATTGAAAATGAACATATTAAGTATGTAAGAAAATTTAATGTTAATAAATACAAGAAAGTTCCGTACTCAATACTATATATTCCTATAATTATTAAAAATAAATCCATAGGTGTTATAAGTGTTCAAAGTTATAGAAAAAATGCGTATACAAGAAATGAGTTAAATGAACTAAAAATCTTGTCATCTTATATAGCCATTGCACTTCAAAATGGTAAAATATTTAATGCAGTTGAGCATTTTGCAAAGTATGATTCATTAACAGGAATGCTTAATAGAAATGTTATATTAACTCAAGGAGAGGACATTTTAAATAATAGATTGGAAACAAAAGATAAGTTTTCTATAATAATGATTGATGTTGATTATTTCAAGAAAATAAATGATAACTATGGTCATGATATAGGTGATATTGTTTTAAGAGATGTTAGTGCAATAATAAAAAGTGAAATTAGAAATACGGACTCTTTAGGAAGATATGGTGGAGAAGAATTTTTGGTATTATTACCAAATATAAATTTAGAAGAAGCTAAAAAAATTGCGGATAGAATTAGGAAGAGTGTAGAAAATTATAAATATTATTATTTAACTAGTAAAAAACATAATCGTGTTACATTAAGTCTTGGTGTTTATGAATTCAATAAAGATGAATTTGATTTTTTTGAAGGTGTAAAAAAGGCAGATAAAGCACTATATATGGCAAAATCTTTAGGCAGAAATATGGCAATTGAATATTCAGGATAAATTAAAAAATTATTTTTTTATGAGCTGTTATACTTAATTTTCTTATTAAAGATTAAGTATAACAGCTCATAAATTTTTGCTTTGAAATTATGTTATGTTTTAGTATAGTGTTGAGTTAATAATATTGGCAATAAGTAAGATAGTTATATCATTTGTGATTTTTTTTTCATAATATAAAATTAAAAAGTAGTTCTTTTTAATTGAGGTGCTTAATTTTGAAAGAGAGATTTTCATATTTAAAGAAAATATTAAGTAAAATATGTTTAGGAGATAAATGTTTAATTATATTTATGATAATTATATTTATTCATGTAACATTTGATCTATTTATAGGTGGTAATGGAATAAATTCTGAAGAGACAGTAAATGCAATAGATATAATAGTAAGGACTACTATTGCATCTATATTCGGATATTTTATAAGTTCAAATTTTGTGAAAAATAAAAAAGAAATTTTAGATGAAAAAGAAAGTAATAAATGCTATTTAGAGAATAAAAACAGTAATAAAGCTTATTTGAATGATAATAAGAAGTTAATTATAAATAATAATAATGAACATTTAGATGGTGAAAATAAGCAGAACCGTGCAAGTGAAGAACAAATTATTATTGTTTTCATAATTGGATTAGCTTCTATGATACTATTACTTTTGGTAAGAGATTTCATACAAGTTTCTAATCCGGATATTCCCATAATATCTCAATTAAGAGATATTGTTTGTGGCTGTGTGGGATTTTTGTTAGGATGTCCTTCAAATCACAAGTAAAGTTTGTTATGATTATATTATAAAATATTACTATTTAGTAATTTAAATATTAAATAGTAATATTTTAGAAAGAAAGTTTACAAGATGGAGGATAATAATGAAAAATGTGCTTTTGAGAAAGGTATTGGCATCAGTATTGACAGCAACTACTATAATAACATTTATACCTATTAAGGCATCGGCAACGTGGACAAAAGATTATTTAGGAAATTGGAATTGGATGGAAAATGGACATAATGCAATTGGCTGGAAAAATATAAATGGAAATTGGTATTATTTTGATTATAGCGGAGTAATGAGGACTGGTTGGATAAATGATTGGGGCTATTGGTATTATGCTGATTCTAACGGTGTAATGCAAAATGGAATAGTTGAAATAGATGGCAAAATTTATGCATTTGATGATAGAGGTATTATGCAAAAAGGAAATGTATCTATAAATGGTCAGAGTTATAAATTCAATAATCAAGGTTATGCAATAGGAGATAAAATTCCGGCACCTATTAAGACTTTTGATAATGGAAATAATTTATTACCATATGGATCTAAGCCAGCATACTCTAATTCAGGAGATTCATCAAGTGATTCTGATTCAGAAGATGAAATTTTTAAGGATGTTGAAACAATAAAAGTTAGATATAAAGTTACTTTTAATACTGATGGTGGAAGTAGCGTTTCAGCTATAACTAATATAAAATCAGGAAAAACGATAGACTTACCAAAGGAACCTACAAAGGATGGTTATAAATTTGATGGTTGGTATAAAGATGATGACTTTGATAAGGAGTTTACAGAAGATACTAAAATAAGATCTAATATGAAAGTATATGCAAAATGGATTAAAGAAGGCTCATCTGATAATTCTAGTTCAGGAGATTCATCTTCTTCAAATAGTAATTCTGTAATTGTAAATAATGTACAAGTAACTGTAGGTGAGAATGAATCGGATATTGGTAATGTTAAAGTAAGTGCAAAGGCAACTAATTATGCTGGATTAACTGAGGCAACCATTGATTTAATAGACAAAAAGACTGATGAGGTTAAGAAAACTCAAAATCTTAACATAGGTGGAAGTGGTTATATAAAATTCACATTCACAGGCATTGAAAAAGGAACATATTATGCAAAGGTAACAGTTGGAAAAGTAAATTCTAATTCATCTGAGTTTATTATATTATCAAAGGACGAAGTAGCGAGTAGTGATGTTATAAAAGATATGAATGAACTTAGATTACAAGATATAAGTTTAGTAACAGATGATTTAAGTTTACCTACAAAGGGATCACACGGTAGCGTTATTACTTGGAAGTCATCAGATTCAAATATAATAGATGCTACTACAGGTAAAGTAAATAGAATAAACGGTGCTGGAACAGAAGTAGTTAAATTAACAGCGACTATATCTAAAGGGAATTCTACTCCAGTAACCAAGGATTTTAATGCTTATGTAAAGAAATTTGATATGAAGTTAGGTGAGGCAGTTGAAAAAATAAATAGTGCCTCAAAAGCTGGAACTAATGAAGAGGAAAAGATATTATCTATTAAAAATCAATTAACTACAAGTTGTATGGTATCAATTGGTGTAAATGAATCTCAATACAATAAGTATAATGAGCTAAATTTGTCATCTAAGCCTGATAAAGAGCAAACTTATCAATTAGAAGTTGCAAAATCAATTTATGATGATTTAAATTCTAATAATTATATATCAGGAAATATTGATATTAATAACCTTACTAATGTGAATAAAAAAGAACTTGAGAATGAAGCAATGGGTATTGCTAGAATGTTTGATAGAGCTGTCACTGAACAAGCTAGATTGAAGAAAGAAAAAGAAGATTCGGAAATACAAAAAGAAGCGTTAGAAGTTAAGCAAAAGGAATTAAAAGAATTAATAGCTAAATATCAAGATGAAGAAGACAGTGGTAAATTAAATTCAGATAAATTTACATCATTAAGTTGGACAAATTATAAATCTGCTATGGAACAAGCTAAAAATTCTCTTACAAGTGGATACATTGCTAGTATAGAAAATGCAATAAAGACATTAAGTAGGTCACATGAAAATTTAGTAGGTGCGTACTTAGTAACAATAACTCTTTATAGAGATGGAAAAGCAGAAGAAAATATTTGGAGTGAATTTGAAGGTGATGTAAGTTTACAAAAGGGAAGTTCAACTCCTATAAAAACAGATTTTGCAAAAAATGGTGCAAGAAAAGTAGCTGTAACTAGCGGTGAGTATAAAGTTTTAGTTGATGGCAGAGATACAGGGAAAATAGTAAGTGTAACTGATAAACCAGAGGATGATGTTAAATTGTATTATTATACTGTAAGTTATTCTATAGTAGGATCAGATTCTATTAGTGGTGAAGTTATCAGTGCTAAATATGATGGACAAGATATTAAATCAGGAGATATATTACTTGGTGGAAAAGAATTGGTCATAAGAGTTAAGGGTATTAGTGATGTTACAAATAGCTTTAAGTATTTATGGAAAGATGCAGCAAGTAATGAAGTATCTAAAATTTCAACTTATGGAGAAGACAAGCTTGAAAACAAAATTAATGTTAAGTGTGAAATTACTCCTAGTGATATACTTATAGATAATTTAATTGCAATTCCTGATGATTCAGGAAATATATCATTTAAATCAAGAATTATCAATAGTGAAAGCAATAAAGCCACTATAGAATTGTTAGAATTAATTAATCTTAATGAGAGTGTTAAGAAAACTATTAATGATGTAGAGTTAGGCAGTGGATATGCAGAAGGCAAATTTACTGATGTAAGTACAGGAATCTATAAAGTAAAAGTTACTGTTAATGGAATATCTAAAACTTCTGATAGAATATATATTAAAAATATAGATCCAAAATTAAAGGGAGCAATAGATGCAATTAATTTAGCTAGGCTTAATGATGAATATGATGATACATTTACTAATACAAGAACAGAACTTGAAAATAATAAAGATTATCTTGAATTAAATTTTGATGGATATGGCAATTTAAGTGATGATAAATACAAAATAGAAGTTGCAAAAGCTGTTTATAATGCAGGAAAAATAAGTGCTTTTGCAGTAGATGAAAGTGGAAAAGCCAGAATTAAAAAAGCATTTAATGATGCACTAACTATTCAATTGTCTGTTAAGGAATTTGATGAATTAAAGCAGAAATTAACAGATGCAATAAATAATGAGTATAGTGATGGAAAAGACAGAAAAACATTAAAATTAATAAGTGATAAAGATACTTATGAAAGTATTATTTGGAATAAATATGAAAGCGCTATTAATAATGCAATAAAAGTAGAATCATCATCAATTCCTAATAGCACTAATTCTAATATAAGCACTCTTACAACTAATATAAATAATGAAATTAAAATGTTAGAGGATGTTAAAATTGCTTTAAAATCAGCAGTTTTACAGGAAGCTGAAATAAAAATAAATCTAGATGGAAAGATGAAAGCTGGAATTACAAGTGTTAAATTAGAGGGGCTGGTATCAAAATCAGCAACAGAAACTTCAACTGGATTTAAAGTATCTGTACCAGATGGAACGTATAAAATATTAATAAATGGATCTGATACTGGAGAAACAATAGTAGTAAGTGGATCTAGTAAGACACATACAATAAATTATTATACTGTAAAATTCAATGTTGAGGCTTCACCATCAATAAAGGCTAGTATTTTATCAACTTATGATGGAAAAACAATATCTAATGGAACGTCTGTAATAGCTAAAGATGGTAAGGAAATGTTATTTAAAGTTACAGCTAGTAGTAGTAACAATGAAGAGATAACTTATTCATGGAAGAATACAAATAATATTTCAGGCACAAGTTTAGGAAATGAATTTAAGTATTCAATTAATAATGTTTCATCACCAATAGATATTACATGTGAAGTTAAGCCATCAGAAAATAGTGTTATTGAAACAATAAAAGGTTATGTTTCAAATAATAAAAAAGATTCATTAACTATTTCAAAATTAGAAGAAGCGGGATTAACTGAATTAGTTGAAACAAATTTATCTTCTTATAAAGAAGCAATAGCAAAATTAACAACTGATAGTATTAATAAAGTTAAATTACAAGAAATAATTAAACAAGTAAACTCAACAAGTTCTGCAATTCTTATAAAATAAAAGAGTATAGAGAATTCTATATAATTTATATTTTAATTTTAGAAATATTACTGGAAATTTTGATTTCCAGTAATATTTTTTTATCTTTGGTAAATGTTAAAAATATGTGTTTTATATATATCACTCAAATTTCAAATCAACTTCATAGCGTATGCTCGTATGTTTGTCGTATTTTAGATTAAATGGATGGTTTTGTATAGACTGAATTTTTTAGAAATGCTATAATACGAGTGGAATTGACATTGTTATGCTTCTAAAATAACTGCGAAATAATGGTTTTTACGGAGTAGTGGCTAGATAATTAATATTTAGAAAATATATAATTTGAAAAACGGAGGAGCATTATGGCATTAGGAAAGATGTTTGAAAAAACTATAAAACTAGTAGGAACAGTATCTAAGGTTGGTGTTCAATTAGGCGCTGATATAGTAGGAACAGTAGCAGAAAAAATTGATGATGATCCTGATATAAAAATAAGGATTTCAGAGTATGGAGTAAAAAAAGGACAATCTATAAAAGCTATCACCACTGAAGTAGCTAGTAAGTCATCAGAGATAGTTGATAGAGCAGTTGACAATAGTATAAATGTACTAAAAGTTGGAAGTGTAATAATAAAAGATGGTATAAGTCAAGTTGCAGAAGGAATAGATTCAAGTATTAAAGGAATGAATAGTTATAATAAGAATACTATGGAGAAAAATGGTGATAAAAGCTACTGTGATCCTGCACAGAATCAACCTGATAAAACTGAAAGTATATCTATGGAGCATAAAAGAAATATATCAAAAGAAGAGAAATATAGTGACGTTAAATCAAAGGATATAGGTTATCAAAAAAGTGAAAAGAAAAGCACCTCTGGAGATAGTAGGAATGAATATGAAGCTAACACTAAAATAAAAAGAAAATATTTAGAAACTACAAGATATTATGGTAATATGAACATTATTGAATTCGAGGGTAGGGAGATTCATGAATTGAGTCTAAGTTTAGCAGAAATGTTCCTTAGAAATATGTATGAGAAGGTTGTTGAGGCACTTAAAGTAATTGAGCAAAACAAAGATGATTTAATTTATATAACGGATAACCTTATAGATATCTCATTTAGTATTAATAATGAGGATGATGCAGTAAAATTTGATGAAGCAAGGGACTATTTTTATGCATCCGAATGGCAATGTAGAACAGATACAGTAAAAATAAAAGATATAGATAATTTATGTAGTAAGATAAATCATAGGAATAGAGATTTATCTGATAAGGATATTATTGATTTAACAACAATGTATATAACATTTAGGGATGAAAGTGTATTAAAATACAATAAGTTATTAGATTTTATTGAACTGCAAGAAAAGTATAAGGAAGCATTTAAGGTACCAATAAAATATCTACAAACAAATAATTTAGCGGAAAAGTTTGATGAGATAATTATGAAGGCTTTAGCTAAAACAAAGATAGTTTAGAAGAGGTGTTTAAAATATGGTAATAAAAGTGAAATATAGTCCAAGCCGGTGACAGTCACCGGCTTGGACTTAAATTATTTGGGAAAAAATGTACCCCAGGGGTGCAAATTTTGTGATATAATACTTTAGTCAATATATTGAATGTATTTAGTGTATTTGGACATATTTTAATATAGATAATATTATTAAGAAACAATAAATTTTAAGAATGTTTATAATATAATTAATGAAATTTTAAATTAGGGAGGATTTACTTTTGGCTGATTATATAAAAGAAATTGAAAAGAGAAGAACCTTTGCGATTATTTCCCATCCCGATGCGGGAAAAACTACATTAACAGAAAAGTTCTTATTGTACGGAGGAGCTATTAGACTTGCAGGTTCTGTTAAAGCAAGAAAGGCATCTAAACATGCAGTTTCTGACTGGATGGAAATTGAAAAACAAAGAGGTATCTCAGTTACTTCATCTGTTATGCAATTTAACTATGATGATCACTGTATTAACATATTAGATACTCCAGGTCACCAAGACTTCTCAGAAGATACATATAGAACACTTATGGCAGCAGATAGCGCAGTAATGGTTGTAGATGCTGCAAAGGGTATAGAAGATCAAACAAGAAAGTTATTCCATGTTGCTTCTTTAAGAGAAATGCCTATATTTACTTTTGTAAATAAAATGGATAGAGAAGCTAGAGATCCATTTAGTTTACTTGATGATATCGAAAATGAATTAGGAATTAAAACTTATCCAATGAACTGGCCAATTGGTTCTGGTAAGGACTTTAAGGGTGTATATGAAAGAGATAATAATAGAATCATAGCCTTTAATGGAGGAAACCATGGTCAAAATGAAGTTGAAGCTATAGAGGGTTCAGCAGATGATCCTAAGTTTAGAGAAATTTTAGGAGAAGCACTTCATGATAAGTTAATGGAAGATATTGAACTATTAGATATTGCTGGAGATGATTTAGATTTAGAAGCTGTAAGAAGTGGAGAATTAACTCCTGTATTCTTTGGTTCAGCATTAACAAACTTTGGTGTAGAACCATTTTTAGAACATTTCTTAAAAATGACTACATCACCACTTGCAAGAAACTCATCAGAAGGGGTTATTGACCCATTTGAAGATAAATTCTCAGCTTTTGTATTTAAGATTCAAGCTAACATGAATAAAGCTCATAGGGATAGAATTGCATTTATGAGAATTTGTTCAGGTAAGTTTAACAAAGGTGAAGATGTATACCACATGCAAGGCGGAAAGAAGATTAAACTTGCTCAACCTCAACAATTTATGGCTCAAGATAGAGAAATTGTTGAAGAAGCTTATGCAGGAGATATAATTGGGGTATTTGATCCAGGTATATTTTCAATAGGGGATACATTATGTGCTCCATCAAAGAAATTTAAGTTTGAAGGAATCCCAATATTCGCACCAGAACATTTTGCAAGAGTGAGACCAGTTGATACTATGAAGAGAAAACAATTTATAAAGGGTGTAACTCAAATTGCTCAAGAAGGCGCAATACAAGTATTTAAAGAAATTCATATAGGTATGGAAGAAATTATAGTTGGAGTTGTTGGTGTGCTTCAATTTGAAGTTCTAGAATACAGATTAAAGAATGAATATAATGTAGATATTAAAATGGATAGATTAGCTTATAGATATGTAAGATGGATAGAAAATAAAAATATTGATATGGATAAGCTAAACTTAACTTCAGATACTAAGAAGGTTAAGGATTTAAGAGATAGAAACTTACTTATATTCCAAAATGATTGGGGCATAAGCTGGGCTTTAGATCATAATAAAGATGTAATTTTATCTGATGTAGGTAAGAGTGAAGATTAATTAAAATATAATTGTGTTTATATATGCATAAGTAAATTGGACTGAGTAAAATGCTAATTTATTTAAAGCATATATAAACAAATATTAAAAATATAGATAATAATGAAGAATAGTAGCTGACTTAAATGATTTTAGCTACTATTTTTTTATGTACAGGAAATTGTAGGGCTTTTAAAGCTTCATAAGCAGATAAAATATAGTTTTAGAGATGTTTTTAATTGAGAATGACGGTTAAAATTTTATAAATTGATAAAAATATTTATGCATAATTTGATTAAAATGTAAACATATACTATAATATAACAATAAGGTGATAATAAATATTATTTAATAGAGTTTATTATAAAATGTATTTAAAATTAGATTATGTTTTATATTAAGTTGATATTGTAGTCTGGATTTTAAAATAGAGAAATTTATTTTATATTTATAAAAAAGTAAATTTAAATGTTAGAATGTAATTATATTAAAACATAAATATTAGTTTGAAAAGATACATTAAAAATGGAGGGAAATATAATGGGTGTTGCTTTTAAAGATATTAATTTTAATGAATTAGTTAATAAATTAGCTCCTTGCTGTTTGTCAGAAGATGTATGTAGTACATGCACTAAAGAAAAGTGTTTAATCGGATATGGTAAGGAATGTATAAAAGGATGTTTGAAAAATAGAGTCACGTATGTTGAAAATGGATATGGAAATATTCCTGTAATGGATACAAAATTATATGATAAAGATGATGTTATTATTGCTATAGCAGATATACTTAAGAGATGTAAGAGTTGTCAGGAAAATCATTACGATAACTGTATAATTAATGTTTTAAGAAATTGTTATGAGATAAGTTTATTTGGAGAAGGACAAGAATATCAAGGAAGTGCATTTATGTATTTAAATAACTTAAAAAACGTAAATGAAGAAATTGCAGAAAAAATGTTTGCTAAATATAGTGAAAAATAATAAACAGAGAGCTTTTAAAGATGATGTTTTGATTTGGAAACATCATCTTTTTTATTGTAAAAGAAAGTATAGAATTTTTGAAGCTTTAAAGTCTGATAAAATTTAGGTTTAAGCAAATATTAGTTGAGAATCTACTTTATCATATGTATATGTTTACATTGAGAGGTTACATAAATATATGATATAATGGAAAATGTAATATAAAAATACAAAAGGAGAGATGGGATGTTAAAGAAGTATAAAGATACAATATTTCTTAAAAATCTTAAAAAGAAAGTTACTGTATTTACAATAGCAATGATGAGCATTTGCGCACTTACAATAACTTTTTCTAATCATGAAGCACAAGCATATATTTCTAATGGAACAGATCATAATATTGAAATGATATGTCCTTCTACAGCATATTCTTCAGGTAATATGACAGCTAGCGGAATTCCATGTGTAAGAAATCCTCTAGGAATTAGCACAATTTCAGTTGATCCAAGTGTATTTCCTTATGGTTCGATTTTGTATATAGAGGGATATGGTTATGCTGTTGCAGCTGACAGTGGAGCAGCTATAAAAGGAAATAAGATTGATGTATATTTTAACAGTGATGAAGAATGTTGTGAGTGGGGCGTAAGAAATGTAAAAGTTACATGCCTTGGAGATTCTTCAAGAAAATAAAAAATTATAAACATAAAAATGACTGAGAAAATTTTGATTTTTCTTGGTCATTTTATTATATAAAGAGATTACAAACCTTTAAACATTGCCTAATTAAAAGAAAAAATAAAAAAGTTGGGTTATAATAATTCATATATGATTTTATATTAGTATAATTTAAAATATAGAATTAAAAATAGTGTGTGCATAAAAATATAATTTATTATAGAGTGGTTTAACTTAAAAGTGAACAGGAGATTTTTAATGAAGAGCAGAAAGACAATGGTTGAAGATTCTCACAAAAGAAGTGAGAATTATGGAGTTGAAAAGAAATCGAGTTATTCAAAAAAAATTCTTTCAGGGATAGAATTAGAAAAAATACTAGCTGATAATAAAGAATTAATAGAAATATCAAAGCTATACATTGATATGGTTTTTTCAGCAGTTATGGATAATGAATTTATTATTGTTTTGACTGATAAAAATGGATGCATTTTATATATAAAAGGAGCAGAAGAAAATGCTAGCAAATTAGATTGCATTAATCTTAAAGTCGGTGCATATATGGATGAACAAAATATAGGTACAAATGCAATGGGAACTGCTATTAAAGAAGATGATTGTGTTCAAATAACAGCTAATGAGCACTATATAGAGGGATTACAAAGTTTAACTTGTTCAGCAGCACCAATTCATGATACTGACGGGAAAATAATAGGAACTTTAAATTTAAGTGGAAGAAGTAATATGAAACATCCCCATACTTTAGGATTAGTTGTTTTTGGTGTAAAGGCAATTGAAAATGAATTTGATAATAAGAAAATAAATAATATATTAACTCAAACTTATAATTATATGGAAAGTATTATAGATAACCTAGATAAAGGAATTATGATTGTTGATAAAGATGAGAAGATAGTAAATATTAATAGTTTTGGTGTAGAAATGTTTAATAAGCCTAAGGAATCACTATTGCATGAAAAATTACATTATATTTTACCTAATATGGGCAATATACTTGAAGAATTAGACATAAATAAAAATAATGTGATTAAAGACTTTAAGTTTAAGCATACAAGTAAATATAAGACTAGACTAGAATTTAAAGGAATTAGACATAAGGAAAAAATAATCGGAATGGTTGTGACTATGATAAATGAAAAAGAAGAAAGAGATTTAAAAAATAAATCAGGAGCTTTTTGGACTTTTAATGATATCATAGGTGAAAGCGCTGCCATTGCTAATGTAGTAATTAACAGCAAAATTATTTCGAATAGTCCTTCAACTGTTTTAATTCAGGGGGAAAGCGGAACTGGAAAAGAAGTTTTAGCTCAAGCAATGCATAATTATAGTTTAAGAAGAACTAATAAATTTGTAGCTATAAATTGCGGAGCTATACCTATGAATATAATAGAAAGTGAACTTTTTGGTTATGAAGATGGTACATTTACTGGTGGTAAAAAAGGGGGGAAACCAGGAAAGTTTGAAGTAGCTAATGGTGGAACTTTATTTTTAGATGAAATAGGTGAAATGCCACTTGATATGCAAGTTAGGCTTTTAAGAGTATTGCAAGAAGGTAGGGTAACTAGGCTTGGTGGAAATAAAGAAATTTCCGTTGATGTTAGAGTAATTGCTGCTACAAATAAAAAGCTAAAAAAAGAAGTTGAAAAAGGTACATTTAGAGAAGATCTTTATTATAGATTATGTGTTATTCCTATAACATTACCTCCATTACGTGAGAGAAAAGGGGATGTTGAAAAGCTTATAGAATATTTTTTAAGAATAAAATCTTTTAAGCTAAATAAAAGAATTCCTGAAATTAATAAAGAATTATATAAGAATTTATTATCATATAATTGGCCAGGAAATATAAGGCAATTAGAAAATTATATTGAAAATATAGTTAATTTAGATGGGATTTTATCATTTGATTTACTAGAAGATAGTGATGATGAAAGAAAAGATATGATTTCTGAAAAAGTTATTGATGAGTGTTGTTATTCAACTTGTGAAACTTTTGAAATTAAAGGAGAAAATTTTAATTTAGAGAAATTAGAAAAGAAAACTATTAATGAAGCTATAAAATCTTATAATCATAATATGACTAAAGTAGCACAAGCATTGGGAATAAGTAGAAATACATTATACTTAAAAATAAAAAAGTATAATGTGGAATAAACATGTTTGAATAGTGTTGATATATGCATGAGTAAGTGGACTGAGTAATTACACTTAGGAATGCTAAAATGAGTATAGTCCCATTTTAGCTTGTTCCCAATATAAAATTGAGACAAGCAGTAAATATGACAATACTCATTAAGAATTCTCAAAGTCCAATTACAATGCCACTGACTCATTGCATATATCAACATTTATTTAAAGTATGTTTATTTTAGTATTATAAGTTGAAAATAAACTAATTTTTAACAGAGTTTTTATAAAATAAAATATTATTTTATTGCAAAAGTGTAATATAAACGGACAGTGTCCTAAAACAATACGTTTTATTTATGAATAAGTGTATTGTTTTAGGACATTATTTTATTTATTAATATCTTTATTGTTTGAAGAATGGCTTAAACAGAAAAGATTGATAAAGTAATAACAATGTGGCACGGTTCTTGCTATATATATTTATGTAAGTTATTTAATTATAAAATAACAAAAAAGTAATATATTAAGTAATAAAAGTAATTAAGAAAATAAAGATATATTTTAGGAGGAACAGATTATGGCACGTTTTACATTACCAAGAGATTTATATCATGGTGAAGGATCTTTAGAAACACTAAAAACTTTAAAAGGAAAAAAAGCATTCGTAGTAGTTGGTGGTGGATCAATGAAAAGATTTGGCTTCCTTCAAAAAGTTGAAGATTATTTAAAAGAAGCAGGAATGGAAGTACAATTATTTGAAGGTGTTGAACCAGACCCATCAGTAGAAACAGTAATGAAGGGTGCAGAAGCTATGAGAAACTTCGAACCTGATTGGATAGTTGCAATGGGTGGAGGATCACCAATAGATGCTGCAAAAGCTATGTGGATATTCTATGAATACCCAGATTTTACTTTTGAACAAGCTGTTGTTCCATTTGGATTACCAGATTTAAGACAAAAAGCTAAATTCGTAGCTATTCCATCAACAAGTGGTACTGCTACAGAAGTTACAGCATTCTCAGTAATAACAGATTATAAAGCAAAAATTAAATATCCTTTAGCTGACTTTAATATAACTCCAGATATAGCTATAGTTGATCCAGAATTAGCTCAAACAATGCCAGCTAAATTAGTAGCTCATACTGGAATGGATGCATTAACTCATGCTATAGAAGCATACACTGCATCTTTAAGATCAAACTTCTCAGACCCATTAGCTATGAAAGCAATAGAAATGGTAAATGAACATTTAGTTAAATCATTTGAAGGAGATAAAGAAGCTAGAAACTTAATGCATGAAGCACAATGTTTAGCAGGAATGGCTTTTTCAAATGCATTACTAGGAATAGTTCACTCTATGGCTCATAAAGTAGGAGCTGTATTCCATATCCCTCATGGATGTGCTAATGCAATATTCTTACCATATGTAATTCAATATAACAGAACAGAATGTGAAGATAGATATGCAGATATCGCTAGAGCATTAAAATTAGAAGGAAATACTGATGCTGAATTAACTGATTCATTAATTAAATTAATCAATGATTTCAATGATGCATTAAATATTCCTCATTCAATGAAAGAATATGGCGTTGAAGAAGCAGACTTTAAGGCTAATGTTGAATTTATAGCTCACAATGCAGTATTAGATGCATGTACAGGATCAAGTCCTAGGGCAATAGATGATAAGACAATGGAAAAATTACTTGGATGTACATTCTACGGAACTAAAGTTAATTTCTAATATTAGAAGTTAATAACGTATATTTAAACTAGAATTAATTTTCAATAATTTAATAAAAACAATAGCTCTCGCTTTAGAGAGCTTTTGTTATTATTGGGAACTTGATGTAAAAAATAAGATTTAAAAGAAAAATATTACATATTATAATATAAAAACCATTGATTACATATGTAAAAACAGTTAAAATTGATAAAAACTATAGGGGGACAAATGATGTATAAGATAGTTAGTAAAAGAGAACTTACAAATAATATCTTTTTAATGGATATAGAAGCTCCAAGAGTAGCAAAATCAGCAAAACCTGGTCAATTTATTATTGTAAAAAATGATGAAAAAGGTGAAAGAATTCCTTTAACAATAGCAGATTACGATAAGGAAAAGGGAACTGTAACAATAGTTTTCCAAACTGTTGGGCAAGGAACTAAACAATTAGCAACTTTTGAAGAAGGCGACTATGTTTGTGACTTTGTTGGACCATTAGGTCAACCAAGTGAATTTGTTCATGAAAATTTAGAAGATTTAAAGAAACAAAATATTATTTTCATAGCAGGTGGAGTTGGTGCGGCACCAGTTTATCCTCAAGTTAAATGGATGAATGAAAATGGAATGAAATGTGATGTTATAATTGGTTCTAGAAATAAAGAACTTTTAATATTAGAAGAAGAAATGAAAAAAGTTGCAGGAAATCTTTACATAGCAACTGATGATGGATCATACGGCTTTAACGGTAGAGTTACTGACTGTTTAAGTGATTTAGTTGAAAAAGGAAATAAATATGATCATGCAGTAGTTATTGGACCTATGATAATGATGAAATTTATGGCTGCTTTAACTAAAGAGCTTGGAATCAAAACAACTGTTAGCTTAAATCCAATTATGGTAGATGGTACAGGTATGTGTGGTGCTTGTAGAGTTACTGTTGGAAATGAAGTTAAGTTTGCTTGTGTTGATGGACCAGAATTTGATGGACATCTAGTTGATTTTGATGAATCAATGAGAAGACAAACTATGTACAAAAGTGAAGAAGGAAGAGCACAATTAAAGATTGAAGAAGGGGACACTCATAGCCACGGTGGTTGTGGATGTAAAGGTGATAAATAATGAATATGCAAGATAGAATGAAAAGAACACCTGTTACTGAACAAGCTCCAGAATTAAGAGCTAAGAATTTTGAAGAAGTATGTTTAGGATATAATGAAGAAGAAGCTGTAAAAGAAGCTAAGAGATGTTTAGGATGTAAAAACCCTAAATGTGTTGAAGGATGTCCTGTATCAATTGATATTCCAGGATTTATAGCTAAAGCTAAAGATGGAGATTTTGAAAATGCAGCTAAAGAAATAGCTAAATATAGTGCATTACCAGCAGTTTGTGGTAGAGTATGTCCACAAGAAAGTCAATGTGAAGGTAAGTGTGTATTAGGAATAAAAGGTGAAGCTGTAGCAATAGGTAAATTAGAAAAATTTACTGCTGATTGGTCAAGAAAAAATAATATAGATTTAGCAAAAACAGAAGCATTAAACGGCAAGAAAATTGCTGTTATTGGAAGTGGGCCTGCAGGACTTACTTGTGCAGGGGATTTAGCTAAAAGAGGATATGATGTTACTATATTTGAAGCTTTACATGAAGCAGGTGGAGTTCTAGTTTATGGTATACCTGAATTTAGATTGCCTAAAGAAAAAGTTGTTAAAGCTGAAATTGAAAACATTAAGAAATTAGGAGTAAAGATTGAAACTAATGTTATCATAGGTAGAACAATAACAATAGATGAATTAATGAAAGAAGAAGGATTTGATGCCGTATTTATTGGATCAGGTGCTGGACTTCCTAAATTTATGGGTATAAATGGAGAAAATGCAAATGGCGTATTCTCTGCAAATGAATTTTTAACAAGAGTTAACTTAATGAAAGCTTTTAAAGAAGGATATCATACACCAGTTAAAGCTGGTAAGAAGGTAGCTATAGTTGGTGGCGGAAACGTTGCTATGGATGCTGCAAGAACTGCTTTAAGATTAGGTGCAGAAGCTCATATAGTTTATAGAAGAAGTGAATCTGAACTTCCAGCAAGAGCAGAAGAAGTACATCACGCTAAAGAAGAAGGAATAATCTTTGATGTTTTAACAAATCCAACTGAAATATTAAGTGATGAAAATGGATGGGTTAAAGGAATGAAATGCGTAAGAATGGAACTTGGAGAGCCAGATGCTTCTGGAAGAAGAAGACCAGTTGAAGTTGAAGGATCAGAATTTGTTATGGATGTTGATACTGTAATAATGTCACTTGGAACATCTCCAAATCCACTAATATCTTCAACAACTGAAGGATTAGATATTAATAAGTGGAAATGTTTAGTTGCAGATGAAAATGGCTTAACTACTAAAGAAGGTGTTTATGCTGGCGGAGATGCCGTTACAGGTGCTGCAACAGTAATACTTGCTATGGGTGCTGGTAAAAAAGCAGCAGAAGCTATAGATGGATATTTACAAGGTAAATAATTGTTTAATTAGATAAAGTAAAAAGTATGTGATTTTTAGTATGCAAAAATGATATGGTGAATTTAAAAAAAGATGATTTCTGTATTTTCAGAAGTCATCTTTTTTGTCTTACAATAGATTTATAAAGTTAAGTTTCTTTGTTTCGACAATATATAGAGAGAGAAAAATATTGTCAATTAATAGATGAATCTTATGAAATTAATAATCAACAAGCAGTAGCATTTGACTATATAAGTATAAGAATTACTGAAGAGAATTAATACAGAGATTAGTTAACGTCATGATATACTTTTATGATTATTATTAAATGGAACATTGTACACTAAATTTAATAAGTTTATAATTTACGTATAAAGAATTACTATTTAGTGATTAATTATAAATAAAAAGAGTGATTAATTATAAATAAAAAGGGGGAGTTTGTAATGAGGTTTAAAAAAATAAGTACAAGAATGCTTACAATTCTACTATTCGTAACTATTTTATCAATGGTTTTGCTAGCGGGTATAAGTTATAAAAGTAGCAAGGGTATTATAGACACACAAGTAGAAGAAAACATGCAAGCAGAATTAAGTTCTACAGTAAATGCAATAAATCTTAAGATGCAAGAAATTTCATCAATGTCTAGTCAACTTGCATTAAATGTTGGATCAACTTATAAAACTACATATTTATCACAATATGAAGAAATGATTGGAAAAACAATATTTAAAAGTGATCTGGTACTTGGTGCTGGAATTTGGTTTGAACCGTATGTTTATGATGCAAGCAAAGAATATGTTGGACCATATATTCATAAGAAAGATAATAAAGCATTAGTGACATATGACTATAGCAATGCTGAATATAATTATTTTAATTATAAGTGGTATAAGAATGCTAAGAATAATAAAGAAACAGTATTTAGTGATTTATACTATGATGAAACATTAGATACTATAATGAGCACTTGTGCCACACCTATATATGATGCAGATGATAATTTTATTGGTGTAATTAGTGTTGATATGGAAATTCCATCAATTCAGGATTTAATAAATAATTTCAAAATTGGTGAAAATGGTAAGGCCTTATTGATAAATAATGACGGGAAATACATAACTAACAGTGATTATAAAAAAATAATGAAAACTAAAATTAATGAAGATGACAATAAATCACTTTCAGAATTTGGAAATGTTTTATTAAATAATACTGATGGGAAAAGTAATTTTTCTATTGATGATACAAAGTATGAAGCTTATTATACTACGGTAGACCCATTTGGATGGAAGTTATTTATGCAAATACCTATTTCAGAATTGAACAAACCTATAAATGATTTAATGTCTAAACTTATAGTGGTAGGAATTTTAGCTATAATATTAACTACATTAGCGATAATATGGCAAGTTCAATATCTAACTAAAACTATAAAGAAAGTTAATAATTTAGCATCAAACTTATCAAATGGAGATTTTTCTATTGATGAACTTGAAGTAACATCTAATGATGAATTAGGTCAAATGAGCAATTCATTAAATAAAATGTTATCAGAAAATAAGAATATGATACAGGAAATATCTAATGATGCAAACAAAGTAAATAGCATAACAGAAAATTTAAATAAATCAACTGAATATTTAGTAGAGAATTATAAGGTTATTAAAGATTCAGTTAAAAATATAAGTGAATCTATGCTTAATTCTAGTGCTACTACTGAAGAAGTTAATGCTTCTGTAGAAGAAGTTAACTCTTCAATAAGTTTATTGTCACAGGAAACAATTAAAAGTCATGATATGGCAAAAGACATAAAGGTGAGGGCATATAATATAGAAAAAATGAGTAATGATTCTTATAACAAAGCAACTAGTTTATCAGAAGTTCATGAAACAAATTTAAAACAAAGTATTGAAAATGCTAAAATAGTTGAAAATATAGGGGCTATGGCTAAAGCTATTTCTGATATAGCAGAACAAGTTAATTTATTATCACTTAATGCTTCAATAGAAGCTGCACGTGCTGGTGAACAAGGAAAGGGCTTTGCAGTTGTTGCTTCTGAAATAGGTAATCTTGCAACACAAACATCAGATACAGTAAAAGAAATTATTGAGACTATAAGTAAAGTGCAAGAAGCATTTAATAAATTAACTAATGATTCTACGCAGATGTTATTATTTATTAAAGATACTGTAACTCCAGATTACAAAGAATTTGTTGGAATAGCTAATCAATATGATAAGGATGCAAATGCTATTGAAGATATATCTATAAAAATATCTGAGATGACAAATAACATTGAATACATTACACATGAAGTTGGAGATGCAATACAAAATATTGCAGAAGCATCTCAAAATACAGCATCTAATAGTGGAGAGATTGTTTCAAGTATAGAACTAGTTTCACAATTAGTTGAAGAAATATCTACTATTGTGGAAAATGAAATAGAGATTTCGGATAATCTTAATTCTATGGTTAAAAAATTCACTTTATAATAAAATTTTATTTAGAAAAAATTTAATATATGGATGTGTTTTAGAAGCATGTTTATATATGCATAAGCAAAGTGGACTGAGTAATTAAACTTAGTCCACTTTTTGCCTATTGCATATATCAATATTAGCCTAAAATATATAAAATTTAATGGGGAATTGAGAAGTTAAAGTGGAGAGTTCATGATGAAATCTCATAGAGAAATTTTAAAATAAGCTTTCAATAAATAACTCTCAAATCTCCACTATGAACTAAAAAGCGTGGTGAAGTCCCTTTTTTATGTTATATTTTTATAAATTCAGGTTTCATGTTATTGAATTTACAAATATATTTATATCCCATGGAACCTAGAACATCATGAATATAATCAAATTTAGTAGCTATTTGAGTTGGAATATGTGAATCAGAACCAACTGTAATTATTTCTCCACCTAAATCTTTATACATTTTAAGAATATTTTTAGATGGTGTTAAATCAGGAAGATTATATTTGAATGATGAAGTATTAATTTCTATTCCTTTACCAGAATCAATAACTTTTTTTAAGATTGCTTCTAAGTAGTCAGAGAAAAGCTCATCTTTTAAAAGAGTGTCATAATTGCCATATCTTTTTATTAAATCAACATGTCCTAAAATAGAGTAATCATCATATAAGTTGATTATTTCTAATAATCTTTTATAATATCCCTCATAAGCTTCATGTTGAGTCTTTCCTTTGTGAAAATCACCTGTAAATAGTTCATGTCTATCTATAGTATGTATAGATCCAATTACAAAATCAAAATTATTTTCTTTTATTTCTTTAGAACAACGCTCTAAAACTTGAGTTTGAAGTCCCATTTCAATACCTTTTTTTATAGAAATTTTATCATGATATTTATCTTTATAAAAATTTATATCTTTAAAGTATTTATCATAATCAACTTTAACATTTGGATTTCCTAATACATCATAATCAACATGATCAGTAAAACAAATTTCTTTAAGTCCTAACTCAATAGATTTTTCTATCATGTCTTTCATTGGAGTTTGTGAATCTGCAGAATAATTACAATGCATATGATAATCATAATATAACATAAAAAGCCTCCTTACTAATTTAAAACATAGATTAAATATCTTACTTTAAGTAATTTTAATACTAATTTTAATATATTACAAAATAAAATATTTTTGCAGTGCATTTAAAACAGAGCCAATTATTAATAAGCAATTAAAAATAATTTATAAAATTATGGTTATTATTATAAAATTTTAGTTTGAAAATAATGTAGCTTTTTATTTTTATAATAATTATAAAATTGTTTGACATTATTAATAATAAAGATATATAATAAATCAAACAAATATATTTTAATAAATTTAATTTTGTAAAATTGAATTTATAATTAAGACTAAAGTATTCAATTTTTATATTACTTAAATGTATTTAAATATTGGTTTTTAGTAATAATATATTTTAGATCGATTATTCTTAATTAAGGTTAGGAGGAAAAGTTTATGGGAGAGAGATACGATATAGCCATTATTGGAAGTGGACCAGCGGGGTTATCAGCAGCATTAAATGCAAGAATAAGAAAAAAGAACTTTATAATCTTTGGAAGTAAAGATATTAGTAATAAGTTAGTAAAAGCTCATACAATAAATAATTATTTAGGTTTTTATGAGAAAAGTGGATTGGAAATAAGAGATGAGTTTCTTAATCATTTAAAATCTATGGATATAAATATTACAGAAGAAAAAGTAAATAACATTTATGCAATGGGAGATTATTTTTCATTGATGATAAATGAAAAGATGTATGAAGCTACTTCTATAATATTAGCTACTGGAGTGAATTTTGGTAAGCCATTTAAGGGTGAAGAAGAGTTTTTAGGTAAGGGTGTTGGATATTGTGCAACATGTGATGCACCTTTATACAAAGATAAAGTGGTTACTATAATAGCTTATAATAAGAAAGATGAAGAAGAAGCTAATTTTATAGCATCAATAGCATCAAAGGTATATTATATACCTATGTATACTGAGGAAGTAGATGTTAAATCAGGTATTGAGATTATAAAAGATAAACCGATAGAGATAAAAGGCGATATTAAAGTTAATTCTTTAATTTTATCTAACAAAGAAATTAAAACTGATGGTATTTTTATATTAAGAGATAGTATATCACCTGGTCAATTAGTTCCTGGGTTAGAATTAGATGAAAATCATGTTAAAGTTGATAGACTGATGAAAACAAATATAAAAGGGTGTTTTGCAGCTGGGGATATAGTAGGAATACCATATCAATATATTAAATCAGCAGGAGAAGGAAATATTGCAGCATTATCTGCAGTTTCTTATGTAGATGAAAAAAATAAAAAATAAGTAAATAAAGTGAGGTAATAAATTATGTCAAAAATATTAAAAGTTAATGAATTTGATGATGCAATAAAAGAAGGAATTGTAATAGTAGACTTTTTCGCTGATTGGTGTGGACCTTGTAAGATGTTAGCACCTATATTTCAAGAATTAGAAGAAGAAATGAAGGATAAAGTTAAATTCTTTAAAGTTAATGTAGATGAAAGTGGAGAATTAGCTAGCAAGTTTAGCGTATTTAGTATTCCAACTATGATAATATTTAAAGATGGTAAAGATGTAAGTACTGAAGTAGGATTCTTACCAAAAGAAAAAATAAAAATGAATTTAGAAAAATACATATAATAATATTGTGCTATGTTTTAAAACAGTGTTGATATTGTAGTATAAAGCTCATGGACAGAGGAATTTACTTTAAGAACTCTAAAATAAAGCTT
>NZ_JAVJAN010000037.1:0-38194 GCF_031344075.1 Clostridium aquiflavi | reverse complement strand
TAAAAAAGGAAACTCGACTTCTGATAGTCGCTGAGTAAGTTCGAGGAGCGAAATATAAAATTCCGACTCTCACTTAACAACACTTATTAAGGGTTCTAAAAGTCCACTTACAATGCCACTGAACCTATTACATATATCAATACACATTTAAAACAGAACTTAATTTTTAAATGTGTGTTGATATATAATTTTACTTGAGAAAACGGTTACTATAATGAAGCGGAAAAAGAACAAAGAAGAATTATAAAATATAAGATTGACGATTGATAATAGAAAATAAAGCAAAAAATAGCCAAGTGGTTATAGTAAATATAATTATCTAATTAGGCAGATTTTTGTAATTATCTATTATGAATTGTCAACTGAAATAAAGGGAGGATGTAAATATGCGTTTTGTAGATATTATCAATAAGAAAAGAGAAAAAAAAGAACTGACTAATGAAGAAATTCAATTTTGGATAGATGGTGTAGTAGATGGATCTATCCCAGATTACCAAACAAGTTCTTTATTAATGGCTATAGTATTAAATGGAATGAATGAAAGAGAAACATCTTATTTAGCAAAATCTATGATGCATAGTGGAGACGTAATAGATTTAACTTCTATAGAGGGAATAAAAGCGGATAAACATTCAACAGGTGGTGTTGGCGATAAAACATCTATGGCACTTGGACCAATGGTGGCTGCTTGCGGACTTAAAGTAGCTAAGATGTCAGGAAGAGGTCTTGGACATACAGGGGGAACATTAGACAAGTTAGAATCTATTGAAGGATTTAACTGTTTCTTAACAGAAGAAGATTTTATAAATCAAGTAGAAGATATTGGTGTAGCTATAATAGGACAAACAGGAGATTTAGTTCCTGCAGATAAAAAACTATATGCATTAAGAGATGTTACTGGAACTGTAAATGCAATTCCTTTAATAGCTTCTTCTATAATGTCTAAAAAATTAGCATCTGGATCTGATACTATACTTTTAGATGTAAAGTATGGAGAAGGGGCATTTATGCATACTATTGAGGATGCTACAAACTTAGCACAAGCTATGATTTCAATAGGTAATAGTCTTGGAAGAAATACTATGGCTATGATTACAGATATGAATCAACCTTTAGGTAATACAATAGGTAATTCATTAGAAATAATAGAAGCTATTGAAACTTTAAAAGGAACTGGTCCAAAAGATTTTACTGAACTTTGTATGCAAGCAGGAGAAATCATGTTAATGCAAGGAAAGCTTGCTAAAGATAAAGATGAAGCAAGAGCAATGCTAAAAGAGGGCATTGAATCAGGAAGAGCATTTGAAAAATTTAAAGATATGGTCAAATTTCAAGGTGGTAATGTAAAAATGATAGAAGATACAACATTACTTCCAAAATCCAAATTCATTACAGAAATAAAATGTGAAAAGAATGGATACGTTGAAACACTTCATTCTGAACAATTAGGAATTCTAGCTATGCATTTAGGTGCTGGTAGAGCTACTAAAGAAGATGAAATTAATCATGGTGTTGGTCTTATACTTAATTGTAAAAAAGGTGATAAGGTAAGTGTAGGAGATACAATCTGTTATGTACATCATGATAATGAATTAAAGAAAGAATGGATAAAAGAATTACATGAAGCATTTTTAATAAGTGATAATCATGTAGAAGCTTCTTCACTTATTGAAAAAATATTAAAATAATACGTTAAGTTTTAAATTTAGCTTAATACTATAATAGAAAAAATTATTTTAATATATTTTAAATATAGACCACTCATATATATAAATAAAGGTAAGGGATTTTAATTATTTTTAATAATTGAAGTCTCTTATTTGTTTTATTAGTTTTATAAAATAGAAATATAAAGTAGAATTTAATGATGAAATAAAGAATAGTATTTGCTAGTTAAATTTTGTGAGTTTTATTTAAATATAAAAATAATTGTAACAATTGTTACGGAGCATTTTCATAATTCAAGATAAAATCTAATCATACCAAATAAAAAAATATGTCTAAGTTGAAAATTAGATATAAGTAGTAAGTGAAATAAATTTTTAATTGCTGCAATTAATTCTATCTATAAATGTATTAAAATTAAAAAAATATAGAGAAATAAAGGAGAATTTATTATGGAAAATAAAATGTTCTGTTTTCAATGTCAAGAAGCAGCAGGATGTACAGGCTGTACTATAAAGGGAGTGTGTGGAAAAACACCTGAACTTGCAAAACTTCAAGATTTATTAATATATACAACTAAAGGATTAGCAGAAGTATCAATTAGAGCTAGAGAAGAAAAAATAAAAGTATCAAGCAATATAAATCATATGGTAACAATGAATCTTTTTACAACTATAACAAATGCTAATTTTGATAATGAAATTTTTTATTTAAGAGTAAAAGAAACTATTGATTTAAAAGAAGAACTATTATCTAAGCTAAGCAATAAGGCTAATTTAAGTGAAGCAGCATTATTTGTATGCGAAACAAAAGCAGAAATGGAAGCAAAGGCACCTAAAATAGGGGTATTAGCTACTGAAAATGAAGATATAAGAAGTTTAAGAGAACTTATAATTTATGGATTAAAAGGTTTATCAGCATATATGAAGCATGCTAATGCTTTAGGATATGATGATGAAAATATTTCAGAATTTATGCAAAGAGCTTTAACAGCAGTTAATGATGATAATGTGAGTTTAGATGAGTATATAGCTTTAACTTTAGAAACAGGTAAAGTAGGCGTTGATGGAATGGCTCTTTTAGATAAAGCTAACACAGAAAGCTATGGAAATCCTGAAATAACTAAAGTTAATATTGGAGTAGGAAAAAATCCAGGAATATTAGTTTCAGGACATGACTTAAAAGATTTAGAACAATTATTAATACAAACAGAAGGTACTGGAGTAGATGTATATACTCATTCTGAAATGTTACCAGCTCATTATTATCCACATTTAAAGAAATATGATCATTTAGTAGGTAACTATGGAAATGCATGGTGGAAACAAAGAGAAGAATTTACAAGCTTTAATGGACCAATTCTTATGACTACAAATTGCATAGTACCTCCAACTGACAAGGATGTATATAAAGATAAGATGTATACAACTGGTGCAGCAGGATTTGATGGATGTGTTCATATTAAAGTAGATGAAAATGGAAAGAAAGATTTTTCAGCTATTATAGAACAAGCAAAGAAATGTGAAGCACCAACTGAAATAGAAAATGGAGAAATTGTTGGAGGTTTTGCACATGCTCAAGTACTAGCATTAGCTGATAAAATTGTTGAAGCAGTTAAAACAGGAGCTATAAAGAAATTCTTTGTTATGGCAGGGTGTGATGGAAGACATAAATCAAGAGAATATTATACAGATTTTGCAAAGGCTCTTCCAAAAGATACTGTAATCTTAACAGCGGGATGTGCAAAATATAAATACAATAAATTAGAGCTTGGTGATATTGGAGGAATTCCTAGAGTATTAGATGCAGGTCAATGTAATGACTCATACTCATTAGCTGTAATTGCTTTGAAATTAAAAGAAGTGTTTGAATTAGAAGACATAAATGAATTACCAATAGCTTTTAATATAGCATGGTATGAACAAAAGGCAGTAATAGTATTATTATCATTATTACATTTAGGAATTAAAAATATTCACTTAGGGCCAACATTACCAGCATTTTTATCAGAAAATGTAGCAAAGGTATTAGTAGATAATTTTGGAATTTGTGGAATTACAAATGTTGATGATGATTTAAAAATATTTTTAGACTAATATAATTTGTTAAGGGTAGTTATATAGATATTATTCTATAATAACTACTCTTTTATTTTAAATTTCTGTTTCCAAATAAAGTAAAATATGGTAAAATAAATATAAAGATGAGTTAAATTTATATTTAAGGGAGTGTAGTTATGATAAAACCTAGTTTTGGTAGAAAAAACAATGCAGAATTAGAAACTAATAAAATGTTTGTTGAAGAAATTAAGAAAGAAATGAATGATAAATGTGAATTAAAAGAAATTAAGTATAAAAACAATGATTTATCAATATTAAATAAAAATACTGTAAAATATATTATAAATAATTTTCCGGATATGTCTATAAAAATAAAAGAAAGTTTGTTAAATTTAATAAATACTTTAGAAAATACAATAGATTATATAGAAGATGAATCAAGTAAAATAGTTAAGGAAGATAGAAATTTTACTTTAAGTGAATCTTATAGAAAAATATCAATGGAAATATATGATATGGTTAAAGATATAGATAATTATTCAAATTGGATATCACAAGAAAAATTAGCAAATGAAAATCATATGTCTCAAGAAAATAAAATGATAATTATGAAAGAAGTAGCATGTAGCAAAATTGATGACTTAAAAGACAATGATATTGAATGTGAAATAAAAAGTGGTGGGATAGAAATATATAAAGATTTTTCTTTAAAGAATCCTAAAGCATTTAAAGTTAATGATAATATTGTAGAAGTAGAAAATTGGGATGACTTACTTGTAAAAACAGCAGAAATATTAAATAAAAAATATAAAGAAAATAAAAAATTAAAACCTATACAAAATGATATTAAAATTGCAAATAAAAAATCTAATGAAAATATTTTGAGAAACACTGTTATAGACATGTTAAACGAATACAGAATAAATCTAGAAGAGTTTAAAGTTATAGTTGACTAAAAGGATTATCTAAGAATTTTATAAAATTTATTTCATGATTTAAAATGATTTTTTTTGAATGTTTTTGACAAAGTTGATTTGATAATGTAAAATAAAAATACTTTTTAAATTTAAAGAATTTTTTTATTTATGGTATTAATGAGAACGTTTGAGAATTATATGTAGCAATAAATATAATAAAAATTAAAGAAAAGGATGAAAAACATGAACCAAAAAAAATTATTAATGAGATTGATTTTGTTTTTTTTAGGAATGGCAATAATACAACTTGGCGTAGGATTATCACTAGTAACCAATATAGGATCGGATTCATTTACTGTATTTACTCAAGGATTATCAATATTACTTAAAATTACTCCTGGAATAGCAAATATGTGTATACTTTTTGTATTAACTATAATAATTTTATTAATTAATAGAAAAAAGATAAACATTGGAACATTTATTTGCCTTATTGGGGTAGGTCCAGTTATAGATTTATCTATAAGCATATTTTCAAGATTTAATATACAAGACTACAATATGCTTATAAAAGCGCTTATTATAGTTTTAGTAAACTTTATCATTGCAGTAGGTTTTTCAATACTTTCAGCAACAGATTTAGGCGTTGCACCTAATGATATAGTACCTTTTATAATTCAAGATAAAACAAAATTCCAATACAGATGGATTAGAATGAGTTTAGATGCAATATACTTAATAGTAGGGTATCTATTAGGCGGAAAAGTGTGGCTTGGAACTATTATATCAATGTTAACAGTAGGACCATTTATTCAATTATGTCTTCCGTATGGTAAGACTTTTGTGGAAATTTTACTTGGGAACAAAAATGATATCGTTAGTAATGATATCGTTAATAATGAGAATATGAAAGAAATGGAAATTCAATAATTAAAATTTTATTTTAGTTTGTTTTATAGAAGAAGGTGGATTTATTTATATAAATCCACCTTTTTCTTGTCAGTTGTTTTATATAAAATTCTATAAGTAACTAAATTTTATATATTTGCTTAAAATATGTGTAACAAAAAAACAAAAAACTTGTTTAAATGCTAAAAATTACGATTTTTATTGTAAAAATTGTAAATTAATAGTATAATGTAATAAAATATGAAATATAAGAGATGGAAAAGAAATGATTAGAAGTTTTATAGGAAATTTTGTACAAGATATTTGCAATCATAATGGATATAGTGAAGAACAATGTGAGCAAATTCAATATACAACAACAGTATTATTTTTTGAATTTATAAAGTTGATGTCAATAATAATTATATTTTCATTAATTGGATACTGTAAAGAAAGTATTATAATAATAGGAATAATGAGTATAACAAAACCTTTTATAGGTGGATATCATGAAAATACTCAAATAAAATGTTTTATAGCAACAATGCTTATAACTACTAGTGTTATATTATTGAGTTTAAATTGTAAACTTAATTTTATAAGTAACTGTATTTTAATATTGATTAGTTTATTTTCAATATATAATACAGCACCAGTGTTAAATGATAAAATGCCAATTACGCGCCTCGAACTTATAAAAAGAAATAGAATATTAGGGATTATTATTTCATCAATTGTTTCAACAAGTTCAATATTACTATATAAATATAGTGAGCTTTATGAACTTATTACATGGACAATCTTATTTCAATCTATACTTATGTTTAACAAAATAGAAAAGATTAAATAAAGATTAAAAACGATATTATAATTTTTTTGAGAGGGTGATAATAATGAAAATAAAAGAATTAATAGGAAAAGTATTAATGGGACTAACAAAACATATGTTAATAGTTAATCCAGCTTCAGCTGCTACTGTTGGAGTAGAAGATATGCCTGAATCAATGAAAAAAATGAGATAAAAGCTCTAAAAATTAGGAGGCGCGTATTTTGCTAATAAATTTAGTCGATGCATTAAATTCAATTTTACAAGCCATTCTTTTTATTTATTTAATAGACTATTGTGTTGATGATTATTACAAAAAAAATACAATACAAAAGATAAGTGCAGTTATAGTTGTATCTTTAATAATGTGTATTATTAATTATAAGTTTGGAAATTTATCTGTATGTGTGTTTATTATACATGCGTTAGAAACATTGGTAATTAGTGGAGTTTTATATAGAAAAATTTTTTATGAATCTTTAATTGTAAATACAGTAACTTATTTTTTTATAACACTTACTGTGAATATATTTGGGAATTTATTTTTTGGCTTTTTAAAAAGATTATCTGTATTTAGATATGAAGAAATTTTAATGGTTTGCGTAATATATATTCCTAATTTTATAATGGGATTCTTTATTTTAAAGTATAAAGCAAAAATAAAAAATATATATAATCAGATAGTATCAATCAAGCCTACACTCACAACTTTAATTTTAATAAATTTTTCTATGGATTTTATATTGGCTTTTTATTTGATTTTTTACAAAAATGAATCTGAATTGTTAAGAAACTTATTAAGCATAAGTTTATTGTTATTTTTGGGTATAATAACTACTTACTTTATTAATATAGATATTAAGTCACATAAAATATTAGATTTAAATAAGAATTTATATGAAAGAAAGCTTGAACTTACAATAGTTCAAGATAATTATGCAAAAGAAATTACATATATGTATGATCTGTATTGTATGAAAAGAATTGATAAAATTGGAGAAAAACTAAAAGGTATAATTAATAAAAATAATGTAGAAGCTGATTTTAAATTAAATGAAAATAATAATTTAATTAATAATATAGTTAAAAAGATAAAGTCTGAGGATATTAATATAATAATAGAAGATGAAGGTAGCATTAATAATGCAAAGATAACAGAAATAGAACTGTATAGAATAATTTCCAATATAGTAAATAATGCAGTGAAGGCTATGAATGGATCAGGAATTTTAATAATAAAAACTTATGATATAAAAGATTATATCATAATTATTATAGAGAATAATGGTCCTAAAATTGAAGAAGAGAATATCTGTAAGATATTTGAGGCAGGATTTACTACAAAAAATAATATTGAAAAAAATCATGGATATGGCTTAAGTATTGTAAAAGAGTTAATAGAGAAGTGTGGTGGAAATATAAATTTAACGAGTAATGATGTTTCTACAAAATTTGAAATAAAGCTGCCTTTAAATTATTAATTATTAAATAATACATATTAAAAATAAAGTGTTGATATTATATCAACACTTTATTATTAGGTAAAATACTTTTTAAATTACTACATATGAAGGGGATAAGTAATGATTATAATGTTAGGAAGTGTAATAGAACTTTTTTTAGAAGCCTTAGTTATATTAAATATTATAAATTCTTGTGTGAAAAAAGATTGTAAAAAAAGTAAAAAAGAATTAGGAATAGCAATAGTATTATTATTAATATTATCTATTATAATTAATAATTTATATATAAATGATAATATGGATATTGTTTGCAATGGAATTTTATATATTATTATTATAGGAATTTTATATAAAAAGGATTTTAAAACAGCACAAATTATATGTAATAGTATTTATACGTTAATAGTAATATTATCAATAATAATCATAGGTATATTTTATCCATATATAGAATTATTAAATTTAGAAAGAGTATATTTACTAAAAACAATGTATTTTATAGTATTTATGTTAAATTACCTTTGTATGTATATATTATTTAAATATAAGAAATATATAATCAGATTTTATAGATGTATGGTTAAAGATAAAATATTTATATCTTTAACAATAGGTATAAATTTGTTTGTTTATTATAGAATAATAGTACAAAATAAAATTATGGATTTTGATAATCCGTTATTAAAGAATATTATGATTATAAATTTATTTATATTTTTCATTATAACTTCTATATATTTTAGTAGTATAAAAAAAGAAAGTGAACAAATAAATAAACTAAATATGGAATTAGAAAAGAAAAATAATGATTTAAGAAAAATTAAACATGATCAAGGAGCAGAAATTTCTTATCTATATGGATTGTATCTTATGAGCAAAGAAGAGAAACTTGGTGAAGCATTAGAAAATATAATAGACAACAATAATAAAGTTAAATCATCTATAGAAATAAATGGAAATGAAAATAGGTTTATTTCAAAAATATTAAAGCCAATTATAGAAGAAGAGACATGTATTATTATAGAGGACAATGCAAATAGAACTTTGTTAGAGATTTCTGAGTCAGAGTTATATATAGTGTTAAATAATATAATAAATTGTATAGATGGAAATAGAGGCTTTATAAGAATACAAACTTATAATATTTTAGATAAATTGATAATTAACATAGAGTGCAATGTAAAAGAATTATATAAAAAAAGAAAGTTTAGATTATTAAATAATGATATTAAAATAGATACTAAAAAATTAGATTTAGCTGAAGAATTATTAGAAAATCATAAAGGAACACTTTACGTAAGTAATATGTTTTATTCAAGTGAATTTGAAATAACTTTACCATTGGTTTAATGAAACTACTAATTGTATAAAAATATAATAGGTACTTATTTGTTATAATATATTACTTAAAAAAAGATATAATATTTTTGTTAAGTAATATAAAATAATATTGACAAATTTAAATTATGGAATTATAATTTGAAACATAAATTAAAAATTAATATTTGTTATATCTTATCAAGAGCGGTGGAGGGACTGGCCCTATGAAACCCGGCAACCAAATGATTACTTATCATTTATGGTGCTAAATCCTGCAACTTATGGAGTTGATAGATGAGAGGGTAAATTTATTTAGTATATTAAGCGCTAGAGATTTATTCTCTGGCGCTTTATTTATTATCTATAAAATTTATAACAAAGAAAATTTATGCATAATTTAATTTATAATTTAGTTTGCAAACAATCATCAATAAGCAAAAAGCAAAAAACATTTTAATTTAACAATAAAATGTGCAAAGGGGGGAATCTAATGATAGAAGTTAGGAATTTAGAGAAAAAATTTGGGGAAATAAAAGTATTAAGCAATATTTCAATAAGCATAGAAGAAGGAGAGATTTATGGAATAATTGGACATAGTGGGGCAGGAAAATCTACATTACTTAGATGCATAAATGGTCTTGAATCATACAATAAAGGTTCTTTAAAAATAATGGGAAATGATGTTTCTGATTTAAAAGGCAAAGATTTAAGAAGTTTTAGAAAAAAATTGGGGATGATTTTTCAAAATTTTAATCTTATGCAAAGAAAAAGTGTTTTTGATAATGTAGCTTTTCCATTAGAAACATGGGGGTATAATAAAAATTACATTCAAACTAAAGTTATGGAACTTCTTAAATTAGTGGGATTGGAGGAAAAAACAAAGGATAAGCCATCTAAACTAAGTGGAGGCCAAAAACAAAGAGTAGCTATTGCAAGAGCATTAGCACTAGAACCTAAAATATTATTATGTGATGAAGCAACTTCAGCATTAGACCCTAAGACTACTAAAGATATACTATCGTTACTTTTAAAAATAAATCAGGAACTTGGTATAACAATAGTTATTGTTACTCATCAAATGGAAGTGGTAAAAGGAATCTGCGAAAGAGTTGCATTGCTTGAAGGTGGAAATGTAAAATCTCAAGGTAAATGTGAGGAATTATTTTTAAAGCCTAAATCATCTTTAAAGAAGTTTCTTGGAGAAGAAGATGAAAATATATTACTAACAACTGGAGTGAATATAAAAGTGTTTTTCTCTAATGACTCTTCAGAGAATGCTGTTATAACAAAGATGGCAAGAGAACTTAATATAGATTTTTCTATAGTATCTGGAAAATTAGAAAAATTTAGAGATGTGATTCTAGGAGGGCTCGTTATAAATATAAATGAGTGTGATAAAGATAAAGTAATTGAATACTTAGAGAATAAGAAAATTTTGCTGGAGGTGATTAAATAATGCAAGAAATTATAATAATAGCTTTAAAACAAACATTAATAATGGTCTTAACCTCTACAATATTTTCAGTTATATTAGGTTTTGTTCCAGCAATACTTCTTACTATTACTTCAGATGATGGCTTAAAACCAAATAAATTTATGTATTCCATTTTAGACTTTATAGTAAATACATTGAGAAGTTTTCCATTTGTCATATTAATGGTAATAATTATGCCATTAACCAAGTTATTAGTTGGTAAATCTACTGGTACACTAGCTGCTATAGTACCACTTACAATTGCAGCAGCACCTTTGGTTTCAAGAATTATAGAATCTGCATTAAGAGAGGTTGACAAAGGAGTAATAGAAGCAGCAAAGTCTTTCGGAGCTTCAAATTTTCAAATAATATTTAAAGTCATGTTAAAAGAAGCAATACCATCAATTGTATCTGGAATAACATTAGCTTTAATAAGTATTGTAGGTTATTCTGCTATGGCAGGAACACTTGGGGCAGGTGGACTTGGAGATGTAGCAATAAGATATGGATATCAAAGATTTGAAACAGACTTTATGATAGTAACTTGTATAATATTAATCGTATTTGTACAATTTCTACAATTTTTAGGGAATTGTTTTTATGGAAAATTATCAAAGTAAATTTTAGATTAGTTATAAAATAAGCAATAATTTAAGGGGGAAAAATATATGAAAAAGAAATCTATATTATCAACAATATTAGCGGGAGTACTTATATTTAGTTTAGCAGGATGCGGAAGTATAAATAATGGGGTAGAGAGTTACAATAAAGATGATAAAACAATAAAAATAGGTGTTACCCCTATACCACATAAAGAAATAGCAGAAATAGCAAAGTCTATACTTGAAAAAGAAGGATATAAGCTTGAAATAATTGAGTTTACTGATTATGTTCAGCCTAATATAGCATTAGCAGAAGGGGATTTAGATGCTAATTATTTTCAGCATATTCCGTATTTAAATGAACAAAATGAATCAAAAGGATTAAATTTAGTTTATACAGCAGCAATTCATTTAGAACCAATGGGGTTATATTCAAATAAGATAAAGAGTTTAGATGAATTAGCTGATGGAGCTACAATAGCAATACCTAATGATCCATCAAATGAAGCAAGAGCATTAAAATTATTAGCTTCAAAAGGAATTATAAAAGTATCAGATGGTGAATTAATTACACCAAAGGATATAACAGAAAATAATAAAAATTTAAAATTTAATGAATTAGAAGCAGCAAGTATACCAAGGGTACTGGATGATTCTGAAGCAGCTGTAATAAATGGAAACTATGCAATACCAGCAGGATTTAATCCATTATCAGATCCAATAATAAATGAAGATAAGAATTCTGAAGCAGCAAAACCTTATTCAAATATAATTGTTGTTAAAAAAGGTGATGAAGAAAAAGAAAAAATTAAAGCATTAACTGCAGCATTCACTTCACCAGAAGTAAAGGAATTTATAGAAAAAGAATATAATGGTGCAGTTATACCAGTATTTTAATTATTAGGTTATGTTTTAAATAAGTGTTTATATGCATAAGCAAAGTGGACTGAGTAATTGAACTTAGGAATACTAAAAATGGGTATAGTCCCATTTTAGCTTGCTCCCAATATAAAATTGAGACAAGCAGTAAATGTGACAATACTCATTAACTATTCTCAAAGTCCAATTACAATGCCACTTTGCCTATTGCATATATAAACACTCTACTAAAACATAGCTAAGTGTTAAAATTTAACAAGAAAGTGGAAAGTTAATGTATTTAATATTTTATTTACATTAACTTTTTTATTTTATAAATAGTATTTAATATAATAAGATTAATAAGTATATTAAGTAAAAAATATAATTTATGTAAATTATTAGTATTATACAGATAAATAAGATATTATTTAATTTATTACCTAAATATAGTATAATTTTAATAATAGATAAAAATAAAATTGTATATGTAAGTTTAAAAGAATATTCTTAAAAGGAGAATATATTATGAAGATATCTAATATTAAAGTAAAATTACTAGGTGAAGATTTACTTAGCATTATAAATGAATTTGTAAAGATTGATGGATTGTATATAAATAAAATTAATATATCTAATGGAATCATAATAGAAGGAAATTTCAAAAAAGGAATTAATGTAGAATTTTCTTTAAAAGTTGAAATACTTAAATTAATAGATGGAAAAATTATATGTAGATTATCTAATTTTAAGGTAATGAATTTAGGTCTTTTTAGAATGATAAGAAGTTTTATTTTAAAAAAGGTAATTAAGGATTTTAATGATAAAGGTATAACGGCAGAAAAAGATAAAATATCAATAGATATAAGAAAAATATTATATGATATTCCATTCGTTGACTTTACGTTGAAAGAAGTGTTTGTAAAGGATAAAGAACTTTGGGTTGATTTAGAAGAAATTAATATTTCTTTAAATGGAAACTTAATTAAAGAAAAAGTTATAGAAAAGGTTGAAGAAAACGATATAGAACACTGCAATGAACTGATTATTGTTAATAAGGTAAGAGATAATTATTCATTAGGAAGAGAATTATTATCAAATAAGTTACCTGAAAAAACTAAAAAGTTTAAAGAATATATATTCCTTTTACCAGATATAATATCTTTAATATATAGATTATTAAAAGATAGAAGAGTTCCAATAAAAACTAAATTAATATTATCATCGGCTATTGCATATATAACATTACCAACGGATATAATACCAAATAATATACCATTTATAGGATCAATAGATGAAATTGGAGTAGCATTTTTTGCATTAAATAACATTATAAATGATGTTCCTATGAATGTGATTATAGAAAATTGGGAAGGTAAGAATGAAATAGTTACAGTCTTAAAAAGTGGTTTGGAATATTTGATAAACTTTACAGGTGCTAAAAATGTTGAGAAATTATGTTTAGTAATAACTGAATTAACAACATTATAAGATTAAGAGTTTAATTAGTGGAAGGAATAGAACAGTGGGAAAAAAAGTTTATGCGATAAAAGAAGGTTTTGACTTTAAAAATAATAAAAAAATAGAAGATAAAATAGTTGATACTTGGGCGGAATGTTTAAGCTATGTTAAAGGCGTAAAAAATGCTAAATATAAAAGTTTTACAGATATATCAGAAGCAAAACAATTTTTAAATAATAAAAATAATTTAATAAGTAAGTTAGATGGAAAGTACCCTGAGGATTGCTTACATATATATGTTGATGGCAGTTATAACATTGGTACATCACAATATTCTTATGGTGTAGTTGCAGTTAAAGATAATGTTGTTGAGTATATTGATAGTGGAATTGGAGAAAGTAATCATACTAATAACATAAGACAAATAGCAGGTGAATTAAAAGGTGCTATAAAAGGGGTAGAGTATGCTTTAAGTTGTGGAGAGAAAAAAGTGGTTATTTTTCATGATTATGCAGGTATTTGTTATCATGCGACAGGTGCATGGGAAAGAAAAGAAGCATCATCTAAAGAATATTATAAAAGAATGCAGGAATTAATGAATAGTGGTATAGAAGTTATATTTGTAAAAGTAGACAGCCACACAGGAGATTTTTTCAATGAACTTGCTGACGAAAAATGCAAAGAAGCTTTAGATATAAAGTCAGATAAAGTTGTTGAAAAGTGGATTAAAAATAATGTGGTAAAAGTTATAAACAAAGAGTTAAAGTTAAGCATAGAAGCATTAATATCAAACTATTTTGATAATGTAGTAGTTATTAATGATAAGAATAGCATTGATAATTATAAAAGTGAAATTATTAATAGAAATGAAGTTAATGTTATAGAAGATAAGTTTGAGAATATGATTGATGAATATAAAATTGATAAAGTTAAAGGTAAAAAATTAATTTCTAAATTGTTAAGTAAACAAAAAGAGGAAATGATTTTATATTTGTTAGAAAATAAATGTAAATTTATAAAATAAGTCAATAATTTCTTGGAATAAATTTAAAAAAAATACACAACCTATTTATAGAATAATTAATATAATAAAAATATAAGAGGTGTTTATTATGGGTAAATTTACTAAAGGGATTGTCGCAGGAGCATTAATTAGTACAGCAGTAGGAATGGTAGTTATGCCAAACTTAGATCGAAGAACTCAAAGAAAAATGAAAAAAGCTGGAATGAAAATGAGAGATATGGCTGAAGATACATATGAAAATATGATGGGTTGTTGTATGAAATAAAAATATATTTATTAAAGGAGCTGTTACAAAACTAATTTGAAAGTTAGTTTTGTAACAGCTAATTTTTTTGTCTTTTTTGTTCTCAGCAAGAAATTTTATAAGAAAATTTTAAAATAGATGTTTATATTATTAAAAGTTATATAAAAAAATATATTAAATATAATGTAATTACATCAATATTGCATAAAAATGTAAAAGATACATAAAAAATAGAAAAATAATAATAATTTGGTGTAGTTTATTGTGATTTTATGGTATAATTATTAATATAATAATTCTTGGTATAGAAAAGAGTTGAAAAATGTGGAAATCCTGTCATTAGGTGAAAAAATAAAGACGCGACGAAAAGAACTAAATATGACATTAAAAGATTTAGCAAAGAATAGAATAACTCCTGGTCAAATAAGTTTGATTGAATCAGGAAGGTCAAATCCATCAATGGACTTGCTTGAATATTTAGCAGCAACATTAAATATAAGCATTGAACATCTTATGGAGTCAGAAGAAAGTCAAGCTGAAAAAATAAGTATTTATTACGAACAAGTTGCAGAATCATATATATTATTAGAAAATTATGATATTGCACAAAAATACATAGAAAATGCTTTGTATTATTCAGAAAAATATAATTTAGAATATAGAAAAGCAAGATTGTTATTTATAACAGCACAAATATATATTTATAAAAAAGATTTTCAAATGGCACAGAAGTTTTTCTTATCTTCTAATGTTATATTTATTAAAAATAATAATTATGAACAAATAATAAAAACGTTTTTAAACTTAGCTAAAATAACAATAAATTTAAGAGCATATCATTCTGCTAGTAGTTATTTAAGACAAGCAGAAAAAGTATATTTAGATAATAATATAGAGGATGATTTTCTATTAGGAGAAATATACTATAATATGGCACGGACTTATTTTAATATAGAAGATTTAGATAAAGCATTAGAATATTCAAATGTTGCCAAGAAAAAATTAGAAAGAACTTATAGTGATAGGGGTTATGCAAAAACATTACTTGTTTTAGCTGAAGAATTCAATAAACGAGGAGATTTATCGAAAGCTACTAAATACTCTAAAAAGGCATTAGAAGTGTATAGAAAATTAGAACATAAAAAGAGTGTAGTAGAAATAGAGCATAACTTAGGTAAATTATTTTATGAATTGGATGATTTAGAAGAATCGTTTAAGCATTATAAAATATCCCAAAAAGTAATTAATCAAAATGAATTTGAAAATGAAGTAGATGTTTTAATAGACATATGTAAGTCACATATAAAACTTAAGAATATAAAAGAATGTAGAAAAATAGTAGAACAAATTGATAAAGTTATAAACGAAAGCGATTTTGATAGATTAATAGAATGTAAATTAATACAATATATAATTTTTAACATATCAGAAGAATATGAAGATGCCCAAAAAATGATCATGGAAGCATATGCTAAAGCTAAAGAAAGCAAAAATTTATTAAAAGCAGGCGAAATAGCCATGAAAATAGGTAAGCATTTTATGGATAAAAAAGATGAAAATAGAGCAAGCAATTATTTAAATGAAGGAATTAAATTTTTTGAAGAGTTAGGATTAATAAAATAAAATTAATTCATAGTATATAATGAATCAATAAATATAAATGGGTGATTTAAGTGGAAATATTATCTACAGGGGAAAAAATAAAAAGGGCTAGAATTTTTAAAGGCATTACATTAAAAGACTTATGTGGAACTAAAATTTCAATTTCTAAAATGAGCTGTATAGAAAATGGAAAAGTTAAGGCTGATAAAGAATTATTAGAATATATATCAGAAAAAATAGGAATTGAATTGAATTATTTAATACAAGATGTATACGATCAAATATCAAATAATTTAGAATTAGTAAAAAAGACATTGTCTTCAGATCCAGAATGCGAAAATAAGCTGAAATACAACTTAGAATATTCCTTGAAATATAAATATAATGATTTAGCATTTGAATTAATACATATACTATTTACTTATTATGTTGAACAAAGTAAAGTTGAAAATATTCAATTAATAGTTTCTCAATATTATGATTTATATCAAAAAAATAATAATATTGAAAATACATTAATATATTTTAAGGATATGGCTAGATACTTATATGAAAATAAAGAGTATTTGGAATCAATAGCGTACTACAATAAATTAAGAGAAATTCTAAATCAAGAAAATAAAGAAATAGATGGAGAAGAGTACTGTTTAATTTTATATAATGAGGCTATTTGTTATCAAAGATTAAATAAATATGAAGAAGCATATGAACTTTTATCAAAAGTAATTAAAGAGATTGATAAAATAAATAGTGACTCAAATAAAGGGAAGATATATCATGCATATGCAACTTTATGTATTAAGTTAAATAAAGAGTATGCTGAAGACTTTAAAAATAAAGCTTTTGAATATCAAAGGCATAATCCTATAACTTTAGCATTATCTAGGGGAGATTATGGTAAATATTATTTTCAAATAAATAATAGGGAAAAAGCCATACAAGAAATAGAAGAGGGGATAAAGACATTCCCAGATCATAATAAAGAAAAATATGTAGAGTTTTTAAATTCTTGTACTAAGATTTTAATAAAGAATTCAGAATTTGAAATTGCATCTAAAATGGCAGATGAATCTTTAAATATCGCAATTTCTACTGATAATATATCTTTATTAAAGAAATCATATTATTTAAAGGGTACAATACTTCAAAAATTAGGAGATTATGTACAAGCTGAAAAATATATGAACATAGCATTAGATGCTTTGTTTAAATCTGGTACGAAAGAAGAACGTAAGGAAAGATATATAGATATGGGAAATATGTATTATAAACTAGGTTCTATATCTGATTCATTAAAATATTTTAATTTAGCTTTTTGTGTAGATAAGAGAATATAAAAATTAAGGGGTATCTTTTACTGCTATTAAATATCAAGTTAAATTTAATATTTATGAACATTAAATTTAAAAAAGTATGTATTTATAACATGTTTATGTTAACTAGTATAAACGTGTTATTTTTACATACATAATAATTTTGATAATGTGAATTAAAAGTTAAATATCTTCATAGATATAGATTAAGAAAGATAATTTTAAAGGAGCGGTTTGATGAAATTAATTTCTGTTTACCCTTCATCTATATCTGTGATCAGCAAAAGATTTAATGAAGAAAATTTTTATGAAAATAAGTATTTACCAGTAGGAAATGTGGTGGGAACTGACAGTAACGTTTTTAGGACACTAATGATGTTTGATATAAAAGATACGGTATTAAACACCTATAAGATAAAATCTGCAACATTAAATTTATGTGTAGAAAAAAATATTTATAGTTTTAGAAAGGTTTCAGGGAATAAAGTGTTCCTAAATAATAATACTGAAGAATATAATCCTTTAGGGGTTAGTTGGAATAATGCACCTAGTTATGAGTACACAGGCAATTTCTTAATTATTGAAGGAAATAAAGATAAGAATTTTATAAGTGTAGACGTTTCCAATATAGTTAACAAGTGGTTTAATTATTATGATAAGAATTTTGGATTAACAATAACAGGCATGGAAGATGTAGAGAATTGTATAAGTATATTTTCTTATTCTAGAAATAGAAATAAGCCTTATTTATCATTGGAAGTTGAGGCGTAGAAAAAATAATGTCATTAAAAAGTTCTATTAAAGATTCAGTTTAATAGAACTTTTTTATTTTTAAAACATACTTTGACTTTCTTTGACCTTTGTATTATTATATATTTAAAGAACAAAATATATAGTGAAAATAATAGAGGAGGCAATAATAATGAATATAGAAAAAATGACATTAAGAGTACAACAAGCTTTAAGTGATGCTAATGTTATAGCAGTTAAATACAATCATCAACAAATAGATGTAATTCATGTTTTTTCTGCTCTAGTAAATCAAGAAGATGGATTAGTACCTAATATTTTTACTAAGATGGAAATTCAAGTAAAGTCTTTAAAAGATAATTTAGATAGAGTAATTGATTCAATGCCTAAAGTATTAGGTGAAGGTGCATCAAATGCAGGTGTTTATATAACACGAAAAGTAGATGAAGTTTTAATTAAAGCAGAGGAAATATCTAAGCAATTTGAGGACTCTTATATAAGTGTTGAGCATTTAATGTTAGCTATAATGGATATTGAAAAAAATGGAGAAGTGGCTAAATTATTAAATAAATATAATATTACTAGGGATAAATTTTTGAAAATTTTATCAGAAGTTAGAGGAAGTCAAAGAGTTGATACGCAAGATCCAGAGGGAACTTATGATGCACTGGCTAAATATGGAACTAATTTAGTAGAGTTAGCTAAAAAGCATAAATTGGATCCTGTTATAGGCAGAGATGAGGAAATAAGAAGAACTATAAGAATTCTGTCAAGAAGAACTAAAAACAACCCTGTTCTTATAGGTGAACCTGGTGTTGGTAAAACAGCAATAGTTGAAGGTTTAGCTGAAAGAATAGTTAGAGGTGACGTACCCGAGGGGTTAAAAGAAAAGATTATATTTTCTTTAGATATGGGATCATTAATAGCAGGGGCTAAATATAGAGGTGAATTTGAAGAAAGATTAAAAGCTGTTTTAAAGGAAGTTCAAAATAGTGAAGGTAGAATAATTTTATTTATAGATGAAATCCATACTATTGTTGGTGCAGGTAAAACTGATGGGGCTATGGATGCAGGTAACTTAATTAAGCCATTACTTGCAAGAGGAGAACTTCATTGTATAGGTGCAACAACATTTGATGAATATAGACAATATATTGAAAAAGATAAGGCTTTAGAAAGAAGATTTCAACCTGTAATAATAGAAGAACCTACTGTTGAAGATACAATTTCAATATTAAGAGGATTAAAAGAAAGATTTGAGATACATCATGGTATAAGAATACATGATTCAGCAATCGTATCAGCTGCAAAATTATCAGATAGATATATTCAAGACAGATATTTACCAGACAAAGCTATCGATTTGATTGATGAAGCAGGTGCTATGATAAGATCAGAGATAGATTCTCTTCCAACAGAGTTAGATATAATAAGAAGAAAAATATTTAAACTTGAAATTGAAAAGGAAGCTTTATCAAAAGAAAAAGACGAAGGGTCTAAAAATAGATTAGTAGATTTAGAAAAAGAATTAGCTGGACTAAAAGAAGAAAATGATGAAATGACAGCTAAATATGAAAAAGAAAAAGTGCATATAGTTGTTTTAAAAAATATTAAGGAAGAATTAGATGAAGCTAGAGGAGAATTAGAAGTTGCTCAAAGAAATTATGAATATAACAAAGTAGCTGAAATTCAATACAGTAAGATTCCAGCATTAGAAGAAAAACTTAAAAATATGGAATTAGAAGTTAAAGAAAATTATGAAGGTGCTCTTTTAAAAGAAGAAGTTACAGAAGAGGAAGTTTCACAAATTTTATCTAAATGGACTGGAATACCTGTAAGTAATATACTTGAAGGTGAAAGAGAAAAACTTTTAAGATTAGAAGAAGAGATGAGCAAAAGAGTAATAGGTCAAGATGAAGCTATTGAGTCTGTTACAAATGCAATTCTTAGAGCTAGAGCAGGGCTTAAAGATATTAATAGACCAATAGGATCATTTATTTTCTTAGGACCAACAGGAGTAGGTAAAACAGAACTTGCTAAAACTTTGGCTAGAAATCTATTTGATTCAGAAGAAAATATTATTCGTATTGATATGTCAGAATATATGGAAAAACATTCAGTATCAAGATTAGTTGGAGCACCTCCAGGATATGTAGGTTATGATGAAGGCGGACAATTAACAGAAGCAGTTAGAAGAAATCCATATAGTGTAGTACTTTTTGATGAAATAGAAAAAGCACATGATGATGTTTTTAATATATTTCTTCAAATTTTAGATGACGGTAGATTGACTGATAATAAAGGAAAAACAGTAGATTTTAAAAATACTATAATTATAATGACTTCTAATATAGGGAGTAATTATTTATTAGAGAATAAAAGTGAAGATTATATTGAATCAAGCATAAAAGAAGAGGTAATGAATCAATTAAAATTAAGATTTAAACCAGAATTTTTAAATAGAGTTGATGATATAATAATGTTTAAACCATTATCAGAAAATGGAATAAAGAAAATAATAGATATATTCTTAGATGAGGTTAAAAATAGATTAAAAGATAAGAATATAGAACTAGAAGTTACTGATTCAGCTAAATCAATAATGGTTAAAGAAGGCTATGATCCAATATATGGGGCAAGACCTCTTAGGAGATATATTCAAAATACTTTAGAAAATAGTCTTGCAAGAATGATAATTAAAGGAGATTTGATTTATGGATCTAAAGTAATAGTTGATGGATGCAATGAAAAAATAATATTGAAACCTGTAAATAATTAAGTTTTATTTATTAAAAATATTTTAATAATATAATTCGTGAAATTAGAACTTCTGATTTAAATTATATTTACAAACTTTATAATAGGCCCTGTTTTAAATGCGTGTGGATATATGCAATAGGTAAAAATAACATTGTAATTGAATTTTTAGAACACTTAATGAGTATTGTTACATTTACTGCTTGTCTCAATTTTTATATTTGAAACAAGCCAAAATGGGACTATACTCATTTTAGTATTTATATGTCCAGCTTTTCTTATGCACATATCAACACCATGCTAAAACAAAGCCTTATGATAAAGTGTAAAAGGAGATAGAATACTCCTTTATATTTAATAAATTGTTTTATATACGATTTATTTTAAATGAGAATTTGTTTTATCTGAAAAATTTCAGTTTTTCATAATTCTATGTTTAAAATGAAAGTCATATATTAATTTATTAATATTAGAGTATATCTATCTCCTCTTTTGGTACACAGTCAGAATACTATTTTATGCCAGATTCGTATTGTTGTACCATTCTCTTAACCATTTCTCCACCAACGCTTCCACATTGCTTAGAAGAAAGGTTACCATTGTAATCAGTAAATGGAACACCCATTTCATTTGCTACTTCATTTTTGAATTTTGCTAACCCGTTTTTTGCTTCTGGTACTAATGAATTTGCCATAATATATTCCTCCTTAATCTAATTATAAATAATTTTTATTTGCTAAGCTTTTCTGCTTTGCAGTATTATTTTGTGCCATATGATAAAATATACTCTATGTAATGAGAGGAATATCAGTAAAAATTAATTATAAAATCCAATAAAATACATTTTAAAATAAAATACAATAATAATATTAAATTTATTCAATTATATCTCTAAAACTAGGTACTCCAAATAATGATTTAGCAGATTTAACTCCTCTTAAAATAGCTTTTTCCATTACTCTTGCAGCCAACATCCCAACGGTAGTAACATCAGAGTTAACTTTATTAGTTGCCATTGTAAATATTGTATCTCCATCAAACATAGTATGAGCTGGATACATGGTTCTAGCGTAACCATTATGAGCCATAGAGGCAACTTTATTTGCTTCTGCTTTAGTGAAATTTGCATTAGTGGCAATTATGCCAATAGTAGTATTCCCTTTAAATGGATTGATAGGATTTTTTAAATTAGATAAGATTAAATTTTCTGTATTTAAAAAATTATTATTTTTACGATCATAAGCTCCAGAAATTATATTTAAATTTTGAGGATCTACTACATCACCTAAGCAGTTTACAGCTACCATTGCACCAACCTCTAAATCTCCAACTTTAATAGCATAAGTACCAAGCCCACCTTTCATTGAAAAATCTGGTCCTAAAAATTTTCCAACAGTGGCACCAAATCCAGCACCTATATTACCGTTTATATCATCATAGTATTCTTCAGAATTTAAACACGCTTTAATTCCCATAAATTTATCAGGTCTTACTTTAGGATTGCCAAAAGCTAGATCAAACAATACTGCTTGACATACTATTGGAACTTTAGCAACGGTTACATCAAATCCAATATTTTTATTTTCTAAATAGTCCATTACACCACTAGAAGCATCTAAACCAAAAGCACTACCACCAGATAAAACTACAGCATGAATTTTATCCACCATTTCCATAGGATTTAATAAATCTGTTTCTCTTGTACCAGGTGAACCACCACGAACATCAACACCACCAGTTGCTCCATTTTTACAGATGACAACGGAACAACCAGTTCCACCTTCTTTATTTTCAGCATGTCCTATCTTTATACCATCTATATCACAAAATCTAATTTCTTTCATAAAAAATATCTCCTCTAGATTTTAATTAACTGTACAGCTTTAATTATAAATACATCAACACTCTGATAAACAGAGCCTAATTTTTAATATTGTTTATAATAAATAAAAACAATGATAGTAAAAATATATATTTATTTTACATCATTGTTTTTTATTTTAATTAATTATTTCTATTTATTTTTAATATTGTCATTACTACTGGAACTGAAATTAGAGCACTTACAATAGCCTCTATAGAGCCATTAAGTGTGATAACACTACCAATTCCTATACCTGCAGCTTGTCTACTAATTCCTAACACATGAGCATACTTTTCTAAATAAATTATATATGTTAAGCCCATAACGCCAATTGTATTAGTTAGTGTTCCAAGTATAGCAGCAGCACCAATACTAATGCTTTTATTTTTTAACTTATTTTTTAAGAATGTATATACGTAGTATGATACTATACCGATTAAAACTCTAGGTAATATTGCAATTATAGGGTTCCAAAATATAAATGATGTTGGCATTGGCGCTGTGAAAGCTTGATACATTGAAAATAACCCAAATACTCCACCAACTAAAGCACCAACAACAGGTCCCTCGATAATTGCACCTATAATAACAGGTATATGCATAATAGTAGCTTTGACAGGTGGTATTGGTATAAATCCTAATCCTGTTAAGCCTAAGAAAATAGAAATAGCAGATAACATACCTACCATAGCCATTTTTCTAGTTGAAAATTTTGTTTTTACATTAACTCTTTCCATAAAATGCCTCCGTTCTTATTCCCATTTTTAATTAAGGATATAATTCAGAAAAATTTAGTTACTATTTTTTCTGTTCAGTTTCTAGATTAAGAATACCGACAATGTAATTTTATCATGTTTCCAAAAATATTCAACAAGAAATTGTTAAAAATTTATCTAAGTTTAAACTTTTACATAAAAATTAAAAGGTTAATAAGTAAATAATAATTAAAATTAGTATATTTTTACCCGTATAATGTAAAAATTATGTTAAGTATAGTAATTTTTATTGTTAATTAAATAATAAATAATGTTAAAAATTATTTGTTATCTATAATGGTATTTGAAAAATTCTAGAGAAATAATTATTTTTAAATTTATATAAATGATGTTATAATTACTATGAAAAAATGAGGTGTATATTATGAATAGTATAGCAGGTAAAGGTTGTCCGACTATTATACCGGATGAAGAAAAAAAATCATTAAAAGATATTGAAAGAAGTATAGTAAAAACATATAGAAAACATGTTTGGTCTAAGTTTGTAAAAGCAATTAAAAATTATGAACTTATTCAAGAAGGAGACAAAATTGGAGTAGCCATATCAGGAGGAAAGGACAGTCTTCTTATGGCAAAATTATTTCAAGAACTTCAAAAGCATGGTCAAATGAATTTTGAAGTAGAGTTTATAGCTATGGATCCAGGATATCATCCACATATAAGACAATTGTTGTTAGATAATTGTGAATATTTAAATATTCCAATAACTATTTATGAATCAGGAATTTTTGATGTAGTTGATAAAATGGCAAAGGATTACCCATGTTATTTATGTGCTAGAATGAGAAGGGGTTCTCTATATAATAAGGCTCAAGAGCTTGGATGTAATAAGTTAGCTTTAGGACATCATTATAATGATGTTATAGAAACAACGTTATTAAATATATTATATGGTGGTAATTTTAAAACAATGCTACCAAAGCTTAAATCAGCAAATTTTGAAAATTTAGAATTAATAAGACCAATGTATTATATTGAAGAAGAATACATAAAGAAATTTATTAAAAGTACTGGAATTGCTCCATTAAATTGTGCATGCATGGTAGCAGCAGAAAGAACAGGAAATAAGAGATATGAGATAAAGGATTTAATTGCACAATTAAAACAAAATTTTGATGGTGTAGATAAGTCTATATTCAAATCTGCCGAAAATGTTAGTATGGATTCAATACTAGGATGGCAAAAAGGAGATAAAAAGTATTCATTTTTAGATGTATATGACGAAGAGTAAATAGAGGTTGTCTTAATTTTGACAACCTTTCTTTAATATAAAATTATCAAAAATAATTGAAAGTAGTTATTTTTAATAATAGAATAAAAAGTATACTATAAATAAAAGTGAAATACTTATTAAAGGAATGATGAAGATGAATAGAGAAGATGTAATAAATATGGATGCTAATTTGTTGGTTAGCATTATGAATATGAAATTAAGAGATAATTATGATTCATTACAATCACTTTGTTATGATTTAGATTTAAAAGAAGAGGATATAGTACATAGGTGTAAAAGCATCGGATATGAATATAATAAATTACATAATCAATTTAAAGCATTTTAGTTAAAAATTAGGTATAATGAAATAAAAAGAGTAGGAGGAAAGAATAATGAACTTAAAAAAATACGGAAAAATTATGGGTGTTCTTGCAGCTACTACAGCTTTAGTGTTATCTTTAGTAAATGATAAAAAAGACAGCAGGGTAGATGATGACAAGTAATTAAAATAATTATTTGATGAGGGAATGTTAATTATGAATATAGAAAAATTAAATTTTAATTACAAGGATTTATTTAATCACTTAGATATTAATGGAATAACTATGTTCTGGAATCCATTAAAGGATGAATTGACATTTGACTATAAAATAGTTGATTTTTTAGAGGATTATGAAATAGACAATAAGAAAATTAATCAATTTTTAAATTGTATATATCTAGAAGATTTAAATAAGGTAAAAGATATATTTAAAGAAGACTTAAAAAAAATTTATGATTCTAAAAAGCATCTAGTAACTCATTATAGAATAAAAAAAAATAATAATATTTTATATTTTATTTTTGTGGGTAAGGCAGTTAAGAAATATGATGGCTATACTTTAATGGGAATACATTATTGTTTTGAAAATTTGAATTCTAATTATTGGATTTCTGAGATAGATGTTTTATATAAAGAATTATCTGAAGAGTATTTCATTAATCAAAAAATAACATCACTAATTGAATGTGACAGAACAACAGAGCTTCCTAATTGTTATTATTTTAAACGAACTGTAATGGGATTTTTAAAAGAATGTAAAGAAGAGCAAGTTCAATGTGCTATGTTAATGCTTAACTTAGATAATTTTAAATATGTAAACGAATCTTTTGGACATGAATTTGGAGATGTAGCATTAAGAGTAGCTGCTAATAAAATATTATCTTTAGTATCAGAACGTGATTTGGTATGTAGATATAGTGGAGATACTTTTTTAATATTTATTCCAGATATCATTGATTTAAATGAAGTAAGTATTTTATGTAAAAAAATAGTTAAGTCTTTTCATGAATCTATAATAATAGATGAAAAAGAAATATATGTTAGTGTGAGTATAGGAGCATCTCTCTACCCATATAATGGGTTAGACTTTGATACATTATTAAAAAATTCAGATGCTGCTATGTATGTAGCAAAAGGAAATGGAAAAAATGAATATAATTTCTTTAATGATAAAATATCAGTTGAATTAAATAGAGTATATTCATTACAAAAAGGATTAAGATATGCATTAGATAATAAAGAAATATTTATAGTATTTCAACCTAAGGTTACTTTAGATGATTTTTTAGTACGAAGTTTTGAGGCTTTGGTAAGATGGCACAGTAATGATATGGGAGTTATTAATCCAGATGAATTCATACCAATAGCAGAAAATACTAAAATGATTATTCCAATTGGAAGTTTTGTATTAGAAGAAGTTTTTAAAAAGGTAAGAATATTGATAAATGAAGGTTACTTAAATTTTAAGATGGCAGTAAATTTATCAGAAATGCAGCTAAGAGAAGACAGTATTGTATCGGATTTAAAAAAATTTATATATAAGTATAGAGTTAATCCTAATTATATTCAAGTGGAAATTACTGAAAGTATGTTAATGAAATCATTTGATAAAAATATAAAAATTCTTAATGAAATTAAAGATTTAGGAATAAGTATAGCATTAGATGATTTTGGTACAGGATATTCATCTCTTAATTATTTAACTAAACTGCCTATAGATGCATTAAAAATAGATAGAACCTTTGTGGTTGATTTAGAAAAAAATTCAAAAAATAAGTGCATAATAGAAAATATTATTAATTTATCACATCAATTAGGAATAGAAGTAATAGCAGAAGGCGTGGAGTCAAAACAACAAGTAGATTATTTAAAAGGAATTTCTTGTGATGTGGTACAAGGATATTATTATAGCAAGCCAGAAAAATTTGAAAAAATTAAAAATATGATATGCAGAGAAATTTCTAAATAAAATTGACAAATGTGTAAAAAAGAGATAATATAGATATTAATAATATAAATCCTAAGAAGAGGGATAGTAATCAGGTGCTAAGTTTAAGAGAGCTGAAGATGGTGGGATTTCAGTACTAATGCTAATGATGAATGGGCCTTTGAGGAGCAATATGAAATCTTTTAGAGAGTAGTTGAGCCGTAAGTCGCACGTTATAGCGAATGAGATATGTTAGTATCAAAAAGAGAGGCATTTTTATTTATGCAATTTAGGTGGCAACGCGGATAATATCCGTCCTATATATTTATATATAGGGCGGTTTTTTTGTTTATAAATAAATTTTTATTTTGAAGAATTTATTTATATTGTTACTTATTGAAAAAATATGTTATAGATACTAGCTACTTAAAAATTAAATTATATGGGGTGTGGTAATTATGTTGTGAAAGGAATTGTATTTAAAGACTTTGAATATTAATTTATATAAAAAATGGGGGAATTAAAATGAATACAAAAAGAATGATTACGAATGCAATTTTAATAGCAATAGGAGTAATTTTACATCAACTTACACCAGCACTAGGGTTACCAATGCAACCAGATTTTGCATTAGCTATGTTATTTATAATAATTGTTTATAATAAAGATTATAAAACTACAATAATTTGTGGACTTATAGTAGGAATATTTACAGCATTAACTAGCAAAACGCCTGGAGGTCAGTTACCTAATATTACTGATAAATTTATTACATGTAATATTATGTACTTAATGCTAATGCCGTTAAGAGAAAAGGTTGGCAAGAATATACAAATAATAATACTATTATCTGTTGGAACTTTAGTGAGCGGAACAATATTTTTAACCGTATTAATGTTGACAGCAGGTTTACCAGGAGGAGCTTCATTTGGGATACTATTTTTGGCAGTAGTACTACCTACAACAGCTTTAAATGCATTCGCTGGATATGTAATGTATAAAATAGTTGCAAGAACTGTATCAACAACTAAAGCATATGCTTAAATTATAATAAATAAAAAATTGCTATTTAATAATGTGATATTCTTCAGGGGTATCTTCTGTAATAGCTTTGAATTCATAACCATTATTTTTATAATATTTAATAACTTCAGGCAAAGCTTTAACTGAATTTTTACTAATATATCCACAATGCATTAATAAAACAACTCTATTTTTATCACTTTTAGCATTTTTTATAAATGTGCTAGGTGCTGCTGAATGATTAGCACCATCACCACTATCTACATTCCAATCGTATATCTTTAAGTTATTTTCATGGAGTAAATCAACCATAGATTTACATATTTTATAACTATTATTGTTACATCCAAATGGAAATCTTAGAATAGTAGGTTTTATTCCAATAATGGAATTTATTAATTCTTGAGTTTCTAACATTTCTTTTAAAAAATGCTCGTTAGAAGAGTATAAATGATTTTTTTTGTGAGTCATACTATGTAGACCAAGAGAATGTCCTTCATCATAAATTCTTTTTACTAAATCTTCTTGCCCTTTAATTTGGTCTCCTATTAAAAAAAATGTTGCATGTATTTTTTCTTCTTTTAAAATATCTAGAACATCCTTTGTAACTTTGCTGGCTGGTCCATCATCAAAAGTTAAGTAAATAACTTTATTAATTTTTGATTCATCTTCTGCATAAACTACGTTGTTACTTAAATTAGTTATTAAAATAAATGTTAATAATAAAATAAATAATTTGTTGAATTTGTTAAATTTCATAAAATCACCTTCAATACATATTCACAATAATATTATTTACCTAATATATTAAAAATATTTATGTAATATTAAATATATGTTTTTTGGTTGAATTGTATTTAGGTAAATGATAAAATTACAGGTATATGGAATAAATGTATAAAATTGGTGATGTATATTTAATTCCGCTTGTTAGATAAGACTATTTATGGAAAGGAAAGGTTTTCATTTTATAAATAGTCTTTTAAGATAAATGTAAATAATTTTTATTTCTTACTATTCACACATTAAATGAAAAATAAAATATATAGTTTTATATTTAAAAACAGTAAAGAGGTGAACTTACTTGAAGACTTTAAATAGCAAATATTCCATTAATGGATCTATAGATGTTAATGAAAATTTTTATATATATAAGGTTATCAATATGCTTAATAATAAAATATATAGTTTATATATTTTTCAAGATAATGTTGAATATGAAAATTGTAGAGAATATTTATTAAGTAAGTTTAAGACAATAAAAAATTTAAATTTTATAAATCTAGTTAATATATTAGATATAGAAGTAATAAAAAATATAGATGGAATAAATTTAGACAAACTAAATTATGGTTATGTAACAGAATATATAGATACTCAAATAGATACTCAAATTTATTTGAATAAATGTTCATTTAATAAAAAACTAGATATTTTTATGCAATTATGTGCAGCAGTTAATACATTAAATATTAAAGGATATATATTTGATGAATTAAGTATTAAAGATATAATTATAGTTTTAAATGAGGATAATAAAGTAAATATAAAAATTAAAAATTTACTACAATATGAAATAAGTAAATTTAGAGAAAATAATCTATTAGGTGTGAAATCGCTACCTTATCCTTATAATATTGAAAAATTAGAAGATCAATCAAGTCAAAAGGATAATATAAAAGATATATTATATTTGTTTAAACATCTATTTAATGATGTTGAATTAAAAAAGTATTTTAAAGAAAACAATTCTATAGATAAAATATTATCATTTAATAAATCTCCTAAGATAACTGATTTTATTAAATGTATAAATAAAAAATTAAATAAAAACTATAACACATTTGTATTTGAAGCATTAAATAAAGTTGAAACAGATTTAGATATAATTGGTATGGAAGATGAGATAAACAAAGTAGAATTAGGATTTAAGTATATAACTGAAAATAAAATTAAATATAAAATAATATGTTTTAAAGGAGAAGAAGGAAACGGTAAGACCACAATTTTAAGGGAAATTAAAAGGAAGATATCTAGTAAATACATTGGAAATAAGAGAGAAAGTTCATACTTAATTATAGATAATATATGTTCTGCTAATAATTTTATTTATTCTATTAGAAATATATATAATAATTTAGAAAAATATTTAAAGGATAAATATGGGGTATATTTAGAAAAGTTTATAGAAATGATTTCTGAAGAAAAAGTAATTAATGACGAAAATACTCTTAAAATCATTAATAGAGTTTGTACTTTTTTACATGAATATACTTTAAATAATATGCTAATTATTATAATTGATGATATTGAAGAAACTAGCGAAGTATTTAAATTATTTTTTAAATATATGTGTTTATTAAGAAAGAAACTAGAAAATATAATGATTGTAATGTCTATTAATGAAGAAAATATTGATTCTAAAATGATAGAGTATATGAAATCTATTAAATCAGTACCAAATTATGAAGAGGTTACATTAAATTACTTTAATAGTTATAATACTAGTAAGATGGTAAAAAATATGTTGAATTATAATAGGAGTATAGGAGAACTCTGTATGAAAATATACTCTGAAACGTTAGGAAAACCACAATTTATTAGCAAAACTATAGAAGAGCTATATAAAGATGGAATTATATATTTATCTAGAGATGATGGAAGATGGAGAAGTAAAATTGATGTAAATAATATTGTTATTCCTAAAAGTGTAGAAAAAATATTAGAAAATAAAATATTAAATTTAAATAATGAAGAACTTGAAATATTGGAAAGGTTATCAATATTTCAAATGCCCTTATCGGAAACTTTGATATTATCATATGTACTTTTAGATAATAAAAGAAAAAATATATATTATAAATTAAAGAAAGATAGGCTTTTAACTGATAAAATAAGCGATTCTGGTGTTAGAGTAGATTTTTATAATGATTTAGTAAAAAAAATAATTTATTCTAAAATGCCTAAAGAAAAAAGTTTAACAATGCATAATGATTCTTGTTATTTTTTAGAAAAAATATTAAAGAATACTCAAGAATATTTGGATGAGTATTTAAACCAACTAGAAAAATCTGATCAAAAGGAAAAATTAATAAAATATAGTTTAAAATGTGGAAAAAAGTTTGATGATTATGGAGATACTTTTAAATCTATATATTATTATAAAAAGGCATTAAACTGTGCTGAATGTAATGAAAAAACAAGAATTTCAATAAGTATTGGAAAGTTAAATGAAAAAGTGGGAAAAGATAAAGAGGCATATAATTATTTCAATAAAGCAAATATATATGCTATGAATAATAATCAAAAAGAGTTGCAAACATATGTGCTTCTTAGAATGATAATAATAACTTCAAAAGAATATAAGCCCATAGATTTAACGTACCCATTAAAAGTAGTAAGAAATCTTTTGAATAACATAGATTATCCTAAAGGTGAAGCATATTATTATTATGCACTTGCATTAGTATCTAAAATAGAAAGAAAAAAAGCTTTATCAGTGAAATATATAGAAAAAGTTTTTGAGATTTGTAAAAATAACAATATTACACTAGGGGTATATGCTTGTGCAAAATTATTACTCAGCAGTATATTCATTTCAGAAGGAAAGTATAGTGAAGCTAAAAAGTTATTGAATGAATCTATGAATGTATTTGAAATAGAAAATAATTATGCAGGATTATTAACTACTAAAATAAATTGTGAAGTTATTAATAAGGAAATTGGAAAAAATATAGATGATATTTTAAAAAATCTTATAAATATTAGAAAACTAAGTACTAAATATAAGGTTTATAAAAAAGAAGTTTCAAGTTTAATACACATAGCTAAAATGAATATAGAAATATTTAAATACAATAAAGCTAATGAAAGTTTGTTAATAGCATTAGAAATTGCCAGAGAAAATGGATTGGATATATATATTCTTAGAATTTGTACTCTGCTATGTTGGGTATATTGTAGACTAGGAAAAATAAAATTAGCATCTAATTACTATGAGTTAATTTCTGAGTTAAAAAAAGGAATACAAGTATCAGAATTAGACATGCTTACTATTAAATCTACAGAAGCCTTGTACAATTCTATAATATATAATTTTAAACATGCATTTAAAGAATTAAGTGTAATTAATGAAATAATGAATGATTACAAAGGAACAGAGTTTAGTAAAATAAAGAGTCAATACTACCAATTATGTATTATTAATTGTGAAAATGAAAAAGATGTAAAAAGAACTTTTCAATTATTAAAAGATGAATTGATAGATTTAAAAAATCCTGTTACTAAAGATCGAATGTTAATAGGCAGTGTGGCAAGTATATTATTTTTAGGATATAAAGAATTAGCAAAAGAATTATTTTTTAATATAAAAGAATGTCCAAAAGAATATGATAATCAATTAGGATATATTTTTTTGGAATTATATTTTTCAAAAGATAATGATTATAATACTTTAATTAAGGATTCTTTAAAAATAATCAAGTTTAGTAGAAATGAAGAAGTAAAAGCAATGGTGTATTATTCTATAGCTGAAAAATATAAAAGCAAAGAATATAATGAATTGGCTATAAATTATTATTATGAATCTATAAATATATTTATAAATATAATAAATTCATTACCTGAAAAAGATAAGATGCAATATATTAATAATAGTATGTTTTTAGTTATTTATAATAAATTTAGAAAAATATTAGTAGAAAACATAGGGATAAAATTAAATTTAAAAAAATTAGATTATATAGGTGCTGATTTTAAAATAAATGAATTATTAGATGAATTAAAAATTAGTAAATTATTATTAAATAAAGAATTTTTTGAGATTATGCAAGAACATTATAGTAATTGCTATTGTAATTTTCAAAGTGATATATATGAAATATTAAGTGAGTTCTCAAATAATATAGTGAAAAATTTAGAAAATTTACTAAAATATATCGCAAGAATAACGTTATCAGATAAGGCATTACTTACAGTTGAAAATAATTTTGGAGAAAATGAAGTTATATGTGAATATAGAATAGAAGATAAAAAAGAAATTTTAAAATATTTTTCGTTAAAAGTAGATCCTAACAAAGAAATAGTGATTATATCTAATGATTGTAATAATAAAGATAAAATGAATTGTGAAATGCTTAGAGATGGAATCCAAGCATGTATGTATATAAAGTTCAGAAATAGAAGAAAATTTATTACTAATAATGAATGCATTAATGGAAATCTTATATTGATATCAAACAATGCTATAAACAATATAAATTATAATTCTGAAATTAAGATTAAAAAATTGATGCCTTTTGTAATGTTTTTGTTAAATCAATATAAGTTAATGATAAGCTCTACTCTGGATAAACTTACAGGTGTGTATAATAGGAAATACCTTGAAAAAGCCTTTTGTGATTTAATAGATGATTCTTATTCAAAAGGACGATTATTTTCACTAATTATTTTTGATATAGATGATTTTAAAGGGGTAAATGACAGATATGGTCATCAAACAGGAGATGAAGTTTTGATAAAACTAACACAAGAGGTTAAAAGTTGCTTATCTAAAGAAGATGTATTTGTGAGATATGGAGGAGAAGAGTTTATTATACTTTTACCTGATAAAAATGAAGAGGAAGCATATTTATTTTCAGAAAAAATAAGAAATAAAGTTGATTGTGCTAAGATTTTAGGTGAAAAAAGAAAGGTAACTATTAGTTTAGGGATATCAGTTTATTTAAAACATTCTTCAAATTCAGAAGATTTAATAAAGATGGCTGATCAAGCACTATATACATCTAAAGCTCAAGGAAAGAATAAGACAACTATATGGAATGATAATATAGATGTATTAAGTAATAATATAAATATATCTAAGGGGATACTACCATTTAAATATAATAAAGATAATAATTTAGTTCCACTAATAAAGGATATACTTGAATTACTAACAAATAAAAGTAGTAAAGAAGATAAAATGTATAAATTTCTTTCAAAAATAATTCAAATAACTGATTCGGAATTTGCTACGGCATTCATTATAAAAAATAATAAGATAACAAATATTTATAAAGAAAAAATTAAAGAAGGTAAAATTGATGATAGAGAAAAATTTAATATGAATTTAATAGAACAAGCTATTAGTAATGCTAAGGGATATTATTTAATTGATTGGGATAATTCATATGTAGATAAATCTTTTAATATACATGATTGGAAGTCATTGTGTATAACACCAATAATATACAATGGTCAAGTGATAGGAATTATATATGTTTCTATTTCAGTAAATAAAAGAGAATATACACAAGAGGATTTATCTTTGATAAATTATTTAGGTCAACTTATGATACCGTTATTTTGTTAATATAAGAATAATTATTATAATTTAAAAAATAAAAAATTTATTTATCTAAAGTCATTAGCACATAAAATATTTTTCAATCATATTCTAATATTGTATAGAGATAAGAAAGGAAAGTTTTCATGGCTAATGATATGGGAAGTGATAATAATATGCACATAAATTTATCAACATCTGGTGAAAAAATTAAATATTACGAATATAATGATGAAAGTTGCATATTTGAAATTTTAGATGAAAATATTAGTGGAAACGATATAGATATGGAGTGCAACACACTAGAAGAGACTATTAAATCAACACAAGCGATACCTATTGATAATGATTCAAGAGATTCAGATTGTTCTTATGAAAATTATATATGTGATAAGCAAGATACTTATACATCTGATATACTAGAATCAAAGGAATTTAATTACTATGATAATGAATATAAGCAAATATCAGGAGAAATAATAGTTGTTTCATGCATAAACTTTGGCGGAAAAAATAAATCATTAGAAGGTGCTAAAATAAATCTATACAAACTTAATGGAATATGTCCAATGTTTGTAAGGTCAATTTTTACGGACAAACATGGAGTTGCAGTATTTTCTAATTTACCAGAAGGATGCTATAGGGTAATAGGAATAGTAAATAAAAATTATTTTGAAAAACCTAAGTATATAAATTGGAATGAGGTAAATATTAATATGGAAAATACTAACGCAAAGGTTATAATTATTAACAGATTAAAAAATAATTGTAGAAGAAATTGTAGATAGAAATAATTTGATTTATAAAAGGGAGTGTCGCAAAATGATTAAATTTTAATCAGGAGCGATGCTCCTTTTCGGTTTAAACTAGTGAATTTCCAAATATTTAAAATTTCACATCAATTATTTGAAAATTTCGGATTTTTAGGCAAACTCAAATAGGCCTAGTTATCTTATTCCATAATTAGGCAGTAAACTTTAATTCATGAAGATGCTTCTGAGTTCTTTCATTTTGTATTTTAGAATGTAATTTGTTAATGTTGTAGTCAAAACAAAGCAAAATAAATTCAGTTTTAACACTATTTTTTCCACGTGTTAAAAATCTGATGTTAGTATAAAGTAGTGGACACATTAAGTCGAACTAAGTAAAATAATATTTAGTTAAGAAAGGATGTGTCCATTATGGGAAATGGCAGAAGATACGATAAAGAATATAAAAATATGATAGTAGACTTATTTAACTCAGGTATGAGTTTAGCAGAGCTAAGTAGCGAATATGGCATTGCAAAATCAACAATCAACGGATGGATCAAAGATGTAAAAGAAATTAAGGTAGATGAAAATGAAGTTATGACTTTAAAGGAAGTTAGAGCATTAAAGAAAGAAATGGCGAAGATTAAAGAGGAAAATGAAATATTAAAAAAAGCTATGGCCATATTTGCAACAAGAAATTAGACCACGTAATAGAATTTATAGATAGTAATAAAAATAATCATGATATTAAGACTATGTGTACCGTTCTAGGCCATACCCATCAATCTAATATTTCTAAAATATGTTTTATGATATAATTTTTAGGATATTTATTAAAGGACGGAAATTATAGAATATGCATACGAAATTAAAGAACTTAATTAAGAATACAAAACAAATATTTTCACAAGAGATTTTAGATACACTTGCTATAAAGTCAGGATTTATTAAAAGAAAGAGTAGGAAGATTGATGGGAGTACATTCTTAGCTTTCAATATATTTTTAAGCGGAGATTTGCGCTCAAAATCATTATCAACTTTATGTGCAAGATTAGCTTCAAATTACGGGATATCAATATCTCCGCAAGCTCTTAATGAGCGATTTAATAGCAATGCGGTAGATTTTATGCAAAATGTTTTTGCTACTATGCTTCTTAATCAGAATCAAACTTTAAGAGAACAAAAAGGCAACTTAACTTTTAAAAGAATCATTCTCAATGATTCTATGGCATATTCATTGCCAGATAAGTTTTATAGTGAATTTAAAGGTTCTGGTGGTTCAAGCTCTGCGTCGGCTATCAAAATACAATTACAATATGATTTATTATCAGGTGATTTTTTATGTTGTGACTTATATAGTGGTACTATTAATGATTCATGTTATCTTGATGAAATGGATAAGCAAACATTGCCAGGTGATCTTCGACTAGCTGATTTAGGATATTATAAAATAGATTATTTAAAAAAGATAGATTCTAAAAATGCATTTTATATATCAAAACTAAAAAGCACTACTGCATTGTATGTAAAAAATTCAGATGTTAAAAGAAAAAAAGATGGTTCAATATTAAAATCAACTGAATATACAAAAATAGATATCCTTGAAATTATAAAACCATTAGCCGATGGTGAAACAATTGAACTCAAGGATATCTATATTGGCTCCAAAAAGGAACTAAAAAACAGATTAATTATAACTAAATTATCAGAAGAAAACAAGAAAAAAAGAGTAAAAAAACAATTAAAAGCAGTTAGACCTACTCGTGGCAAAATAAATGATAGAAATACAGCTTGGACAGGTATGAATGCTTATATAACTAATATTCCTGAAAACATAGTATCTACAAATAAGATACATGATATTTATTCTTTAAGGTGGCAAATAGAAATAATGTTTAAAGTATGGAAATCTATTTTTGGTATAGACAATGTAAAGAATGTTAAAATAGAGCGTTTTAAATGTTTTTTATATGGCAGATTAATAGCTTTACTTCTATCGTCTCAAATAGTATTTACAGCCAAAGATATTATATCGGAAGAAACTCTTAAAGAAATAAGTGTATTAAAATCTTTTAGAATAGTTACTGAATATTTTAGGTCATTAAAAACTGATATTTTTAACAATAATTTAAAAATAATATCAATTTTTAAGGATATTATTTTATCAATCCGGAGATTTGGTATCAAATCGAAAAGAAAAGGTAAACTATCAGTAAAACAAATACTTAATTTACTTAAAATAGACGAAAATGATTTTGAAAAATTGGTAATATAACCAAGGCTAATAATGTATAATATTCAGTATACTGGATGCTAGACTAGTGTACCTTATTACGTTTAGTTAATTTTAAGTAATTTAAAGAATTTATTGCTGAAAAACAAATAATCGTGATTAATTAAATTGGAAATTAAATTTAAAGTACCAATCTAAGCTAATTGTCATATTTTTTATAAGTTAGCTTGATGGTATGCCGTTCTAGGATTCATCATATACTTGGTACAGAAGGCTTTAAAGTATCTTTAAAAAGGGTTCAAAGACGAATGACTGAACTTAGCCTTTGTGCAATAACTGTAAAAAAATACAAACCTCATTCAAGTAAAAAGGTAGTAGAAGATTTAGAAAACGTTTTAAAAAGGGATTTTACCACTTCTTCTATTAATGAAAAATGGGTAGGAGATATTCAATGTCATTTAGTTAACAAAATGACATTGAAATTGTCACAAAGAGCAAGGGATAAAAATATACCTTGCTCTTTTTTTACAAA